>PHEX01000016.1 GCA_002843005.1 Candidatus Anoxymicrobium japonicum
CACTGGATTCGAGAAGCAACGATACATCGCCCTTCGCCCTCAGGTCGCCGCTGACCCTGAACCAACCCGAATTCAATTTTTTGTTAGGGTCGCCGTCGAAGTCAAAAGCGTTCTGGCACTCAAGGCTAGTGACGTCCCATTTGCCCTCGTCCAGCAACCAAACATTACCGACATTATTACCGACGCGGGCGATGGTATTGCACTTCACGTTGCCCAGAGTAATTGGCCTGTTGTTCTGCGCGTCGCCGCTGAAGTTCCCCTGGGTCTCTATGCCCCCGAACGTCCAGTTATCATTAGCGTGACTGATAAATATGTTTCCACTGGATTTCAGCGCCCCTTCAACCTGGAGAACAGCCCCACCTTCGAAGTTAACGTCCGCCTGCGACTCGATGCCGCCAGCGCCTATGTAGAACCCGCCGTCATTGAGTGACCAGGCAAGCGCGTTTGCCTTTACAGAGGAAGCGCAAAAGTTTTTGCCCCAGGTGTCCACCATGACTGTGCCGCGAGACCGTACCCCATCTGAGAGATTCACGCCGGGATCCTGCTTGGGCTTTATCTTGAAATCGCCGCCGCACCACACCTCAGTGAGATCCCTCTTGAAGTCCCCATCGACGTTCCTGTAATAGAATTTGTCCGATTCCTTTTCCCAGGAGAAGTTAACGTAGCCGGGCGTGCGCACGTACCCGCTGGGGTTGCATTTCTCGCTGAATCCATCATCATCCCCCGTTGAATCGTTATTGTCCAGATCTACATCCGTCCCGCACCAGAGGTTGTGAGGACAGAACCACGCGTGGCCGAGATCGGGTTTGAGGTTGTGCGCGATCTTGCCGTAGCAGTTGAAATGCTCATTGTTTGACAGGTAGGCATTCACGCCATACGACCAACCTCCCATCATAATGTCGAAGCCCGTGCCGGTGGCGTCCGAGCCGGCCTCGATCCCTCCGTTGAACCTGGTATTCGTGCCGTAGGTCTCCACCCTTATTTTTCCCCTGGTCTTGACCAGCCCCGATGCCTTAATTACGTCTCCGCCGCCATCCGAGTAATCCGATTTACACAGCAGGCCCGTCCCTCCATTGGCGTTGCCTGCCCATACCTCCTTTACCTCCAGCGAGCCATAGACGCAGGCGTAGAGCTTGACGCTCGACGGGCATTTCAACTCGCCGGTATCTTTTATTTTGCACCCCGCATTGGCAATCAGGTTGATCCCGAACCCCTCGTTTGAATTGTCTGTGTCTTCACCGGCCCATATGCCGTTGGTCGTTATGCCCCAGCCAGCCCCCCAACTCGCAACCGCTTTCACCGGCCCCGTGGAGGTTATCTGTCCAGTGACATTTATGGTGGCCAGGGAAGCGTTCATGTTCACGCCGAGACCCCCGGACAGCGCGGGGTTGCTGGTGCCAGCGGTGATAGCGCCGTTGACAGTGATCCATCCTGCCCCGGGCAGCAGGTTTACCATGCCCCTGGAGACGATCGCCCCTGTCGTACAGCTTCCCAGCCAGCTGGTCTGGACATTTACGCCGGTTTCGCCGTGGATCCCGGCATCCGTGCCGGCGGTTATGCTCCCGACGGTTTGCGCGCCGGTGCAAACGTTTACGTTTACTTTCCCGCGGCTCATTATGTTGCCCGCGCCGCCACCGCCGAGAAGGATATAGAGATCGACTCCTGTAGAGCCGTCGCCGCTCACAGCCTCCGTGCCGGCGTTGATGTTTCCGATGCCACTGCCGCCAACGCCGACCGTACTATCGACCTTCCCGAAGCTGTTGATATTCCCCGCGGTGTAGTATCCGGCGTACGCTCTGAGCAGCGTCCCCATCCGCTGCGCCACACCGGTTGCGTGTGTCCACGCCGTGCCGTCGCAATCCGTGTTCGGGCACATAGCGGGATGGTTGGTCTGATACAGCCTTGTGCCGCAGCAATCCCCGTTTTTGGTTTTGTCGCACTCCCAGTAGTGCTTCTCCACCCAATAATTTGGATCGCTTCCGGTGTTCGGGCAACCGTCGGTGGGGCACTGATAATCGGGTTCGGCGCTACTGTCCACGAGATAGTTGCACTTGCTGCACTGCCAGCACTTATGATCCGTCCAGTAGTTCTTTGCACCCTGTCCGGTGTTCGGGCAATCCACAGTCAAGCAGTCGCCGGGCGCGTCTTCCTGGTACGCCTTGTAGCCACAGTTGTCGCAGCTCCAGTATGAGCCTTCCTCTTTGTACCCGGAGTAAACGTTGCCGACCCCGAAGCCGCCAAGCCCCGCGAGCACGCTCACCTTTCCGGCCGCGACGATATCGCCCGTGAGAAGTCCGCCCACGACAGCGTTGCCCTCAAAGCTCGTCCCGCTTCCGCCGCTTGCGCCGGTGTCGGTGCCCGCCCAGATATGACGAGGGGTCCAGTTTATGGGCGGCCACGCCCAGACGCCGTCCAGCGAACCGATTGTGATGGTTCCGAGCGCGCCGGCCGCCCAGACTTTCCCCGTGGACTTGATGCTGCCGGTTTTTAACGTTGAATTCCATGCCGCGTTCAAGGCGACGCCGACCCTCGTGCCCGCGTTGTCGTAGCCTGCCTCTATGTCGCCAATGCTTATCCCGGTAGAGAGCATGATCACGTCAACCTTGCCCCTGGCTTTTACGCCGCGGGTGGAGCCCTTGCCGCCCTCTCCTATGTGAATGCCCCCAAGCAATGGTATTACGCTATTTGACATAACGCCGAGGAACTTCACGTTCCCTCCGCTCTCGATCCCTCCGGGTATTTGAATCGCGCCCCACGGCGTCAGGGAGTCGCTGGCCCAAAAAGTCCGCACGGACACGCCACTCGCGGCGTATATCTTGTTTATCGTCAACTGTCCTATGGCCAGATAACTCAAGTCATAGTCAACCACGCATGCGCCGCCGGGGGCGCCGCCGGGGTTGGCGCCGCAGGCGCTGAGGTCGCCCATGAGCAAACTGTCGAAAGGTTCATCGAGATGTTCACCCGGTTTCGGGACCGGTGGATCGTTGTCGTCCACCCCATCTATCCCGGCGTAAACGGTCCCGTAAACCTCCGGGGGCGCCGATGCCGCGGTAAGAGTGCTCCCCACGCGGACGCAATCCTCGCTTATGACGTTTCCTATTATGTTGCAGTCCCACCCGAGGCCCTCGGATGACAGCTCTATGGGGCCTTTTGAGTATATGCCCCACCCGTCGCCTCCACGCTTTATCCAGTCATCCCCAGTATTCGGGCAACCCGCCATCGGGCATGCGCCGGGTTTATTTACCCAGTACACCTTCCAGCCGCACTTGTCGCACTCCCAGTACGAGTCGCCGACGCCGTCCAGGTTGTACGAACCAAACTGGTTTCTCACGCTGAACTTCTCACCGCCGGTCAAGCCCACGGACGGGTCGTCCCCCTGATAGACAAGGAAGTTGAAGGCGTCGAGGGCGTTGGTGTTGTCCGCGAAGTTCACCTTCGTCTCGATTACCCGCCTGTAAGTCGTGCCGCCGCTCGTGTATTCACCCTCGGAAACGATGACCTTTTTGGAGTGAACCGTCGTCAGAGGATCCTGGTACAGCCAGACCTCGTACTCGCCGCCGCCAAACGCCGCCCTGTGGATCGTTGTAGGAACCGGCGGATCGGCGAGCTCCTGGTTGGGCCAGTTCAGCTTTGTCAGATCCGAGGTTGCGGCGCTGGTGAGATCGAGGTCGTTTCGCAACTGGTTCATAGCCCGGCTCACGCCCGCCTCGGCAATCCTGAAGGCGCTCATGCTGTACTTGCTCGTGGTGGTCATGCTGAGCTCGCCGATGCCAACCGTGATGATAAGCATGCCGATGAGGAACAGTATGGCCAGAACCATTACGGCCACGGGTATTACGGTGCCGCTCTGTCCCTCATGCACGAAGGAAAACATGCCCATGCCGCGCGCGCGCGCGCGCCTTCCGCCCCTGCTCTTTCCGCCATTCCTTCTGTACCTGCTCATCTTCATCTCTCTCATCCTCCCGGTTGCATCAACAAACTTTCTTGCTCCGGTTTCCTCCCCCTTCGAGGGGCGAGGTACCCCCCCCTGACAAGAGGGGCTAGGGGGATTCTGCCCCAACCCTCTCCCCCAGGGGGCGAGGGAATTGTGTCATTCCTGGGCAGCCTTTCTATCGCTCGGGTCAAGCCTGAGCCTGACGTACCTTTCAAACGTTCTGGTCATTACCTTTCCAGAGTATCTTTTCTTTAGTTTCAGGGACACCTTGACAACCCGCACCGAGGAATCGTAGCTGGCAAAGACCGCATTCTGGTGTTCCCAGTCGCTGTAGTAGTCGAAGTGAAGCGCTGTGATATCATCCGGGTCGAGGCACCTCAGGATAGTGGAGTCGTCCCCGGCGTCAATGGTTACCCACACTTCTTTGCCATTGCCCGAACGGTGTATCCAGACGTCTTCCCATCCTTTTGCCGGAACCGATCCGTTTGCGCTGTTGGCGTCAACGTCAGCGTAAAACCTCACTTCATTAGCGCGCGTCTCGGCTTCCAGGAACCGCCCGCAACCCCGGATGAGCGCTTCGAGCCTGTCCATGGCGTTACTCCCCTCCCGGTTCATAGCCGCAACAGAGAGGTGAACGCCCGAAAACGTAAACGCCTGATCAAAGAGAACTATGGCGCCCATCAGAAAAAACAGCACGAGGATCAGCGTTATCAGGAGCTCAACTAACGTGAAGCCGCCCTCAAGCGAATTTGACTTTCCTCCCGTCAGCTCAAACATCTAAAGGCATCTCCTTTGCCACGGATTAGTGTCCCGCCGCATACGGCACCCAGAAGGACACGTTGTTGCTTTGCGTGCTCTTGTGGACGTAAACGTTGCCGGGGTTGGAGGGGTTGGTCACGCCGTTGGGAACATCGCACTCGATCATTCCGTCGCTCCAGATGGCGCACGTATTCTGCACCGCACCCGGAAAGCCCACGTACCCGGCACCCTGCGTGCTCCCGAACCCGCTGCCGTATATCCTTATCGTATCACCGACGTTGCCGCTCGCGCCGGCTTTGCCCGCCTCTATGTTCGTTATATGTTCGATATACTTGCCGACGGTGAACTGAACTGCGTTGCCGTCACCGTGGGTTTTCTTGCGGACGAACACGTTTTTCACTCCGTCGGGGACGGCGCCGTTGACCTTAAACCAGATATAGTTGTTGCACCACTCATAGGAATCTATTTCGCCGTTCCCGTCCTTGTCGTAGTCAGTGAGGAATGTATAGTCCCCTGTATCGAAGTTGACAAAATCGTTTGCGCCCTTTACCCCGAAGTTCCGGCCTGTTATCTTCACCCACGAGCCGGCGGCGCCGCTCGAAGGACTTAATGAGAATATTTGGGGCGGTTGCGTTATCTCATAGATTGCCCTCTCGGAAGTGGTAATCATGCTGTCGGCGTTTATCACCTGAACGTCCCAGTATATGTTCTGGGATCCGGTGTGCATCGGATCCGGCATTGTCGCGGTCACGTGACACTTGATGACGCCGACGTTCCATGAATCTCTGGCGCACCCGACGTCGTCGGGATAACCGGCCTTCGTGAGACGGACAGTCGGACTGTCAAACTCATCTCCAAACACCTCGAATGAGAACCCGCACCCCGGCTCGGCGCCATTGGGGCTGACGCTGTCAATGCGGGGCCCGCCCGTTCCCTCATTATCGCTTATCAGTTCGTTCATCTGCACAGGCGACACGGGCGCGCGCGCTCCCGCCCTGTACCAGACCTTCACCCGTACGAGGATGAGCCTCAACCTCTCGCCCGTACTGTCAACCGGCGCGTCATTGCCCACCGCCTTTGGTCCCCAGCTTTCGGCCATTGTCGGCACAGGATCAACAAGTTGCCCGGTGACGCTATTCACCTTCTGGTACTGCGCCGCCACCGTCACTTTTTGGTCGGGGTTCGGGCTCACGCCGAAATCTTTTGTGTAGCCGGGATTGTCGAGTTGCTGGGCATTGGTCTTTGATGCGTTGTAATAAAAGTCGTCGATGTCGGCATTGGCGCCGGCATAACTCACGTGGAACGGCTCCCTGCGCGCCTCATCCACCGTGTCCTCCGCGACAGACCTCGCCTTCTCGCCGGCCCGCGAAAGGAGGACGTTCTCTCCCCCGTTGGCAAACACGATCGCGACCCCGATTATCGCGACCAGAAAAATCATTATTCCAATCATGACCTCGACCAATGTGAATCCAGTTTCACTTTTCAGCGCGCGCATCCTGCTACCCCCTGGCTCACCCGACTTACAGTGTCTTTATGTCTCCCAGCTTCATAATCGTCAATACTCTCGATTTCGTCCCGGCGGAATTCCCGACCGTTACCGTCATGTTGCCTGTATTAGCCGAGGCGCCGGCTGTATCCTTGCCGAAGTCATACATGCCTGCGCCGGCGTCCCCATACTGCGAAAATATTAACGCCCCGGCCGGTTTGAAATATATTTTTATCTGCTTGCCGTTGTCATACGACATTGCGGACGCTCCGGTCTGTCCCAGAAGCGCAATCCGCGTTTGATTCGGAATCGTTATTATGTTGGTCTTGGCCGACGCCCCGGCCGGGGGAGCGATCGGGTCACCGGCGCTATCCAAAAAATTGTACGTGTTGGGATTCGTGGCGCAGTCATACCGCCTGAAGTGGATGCCCATAATCTCTTTGTTTGCCTCCGCCCTCTTCTGACAAAGCCGCAGGTCGTTCGCGATAGTGCCCTCGACGTTCTTTGTCAACTGCGTCGCGTGCGCGCCAAACAGCAGTAACGTTCCCAGCCCGATCATCATCGCTATTATGAGAAGCACTACCATGAGCTCAGTCATGCTGAACCCGGATTCTTCCCTGTGCCGCGAAACCCGTCCTCGGTTGCCACGACTAAAATCTGCTAACTCCATACAACGCCTTCCGTTCCACTGTTCCATTTCACGCATAAACCTTATATAACCTTAATAACGGTTTAACCGGCAAATCGTGAACGGCCACGACCAAAAAAATATTTTCACGTTTTCGCGGATTATATGTAGAGTTTCGCGCTTTTCGGAACAGTTTTCAAGGCGAACTCCTTCAAAACGAGCAAATCGGCTAACATGGGAGCCGGTGGCATCCAATACATTTCGGCCATGAAAAGTAACAAAAGAGAACCGCTGTTTCGTTAAAGAGAGTAGAAAACAAGTGGACAGGGATCCTGAAAAGACACTCAAAGATCTGGTGGAGCGGGCCAAAGGCGGTGACCGGGTTGCTTATGGAAGCATCTTCAGGATCTGCTTCAAGGAGATATATGACTACACATTCAGACGTGTCGGGGATGTCAACGCAACAGAAGATATTACTATGCAGGTGTTCGCGCAGGGGCTCAAGTCGATTGGCGCCTATGAGGAACGTGGGATATCGGTCAAGGCCTGGTTATTTAAAATAGCTCACAACGCGATCATAGATTTCTTGCGCCACAAAAAATATCCGGCGGAAGAACTGAACGTGGATTTTGAAGAAAGGGAGTTGCCCGGGAAAGAAAGCGATGAAGATATCGAGGCCTCGATCATACTCATGGAGTCAATGGAGAACCTCCACAGGGAAATCGCGGGCCTGCCCGTGGCGCAGAGAGAGGTGTTGGTCCTGAGGTTTATCGAGGACATGAGCGTCACGGAGACGGCGGTAATCCTGGGTAAGAAGGAATCGACAGTGAGAGCGTTGCAGTTCAAGGGAATAAAGAATCTCAAGCGAAAGTTAGTCGGCGCCGGCGAGGACGCCGAACGCGGGTCGCTCGAAGACGGCTCGCGGGCCGGTCAAACGAAGGATAGCGGATAATGCGAGATGGCAAAAGCGACATAAGAGCGACACGCGCGACACGTGAACCTGAAGAACTGCTGGTTATCGTGGATCAGATACGATTGCTGCCGAGGGCGGAACCCCGGCTGCGCTTCCGCGCGAAAATCGCTATTATCAGCCTGCTGGGGCTAATGCCATCGGCGACCGCGACCGGCGCTCAGCGCTCTCGATCCAACGGCTCTCGCCGCGCTGCGGGCGCCTTCTTCGAGCGGTGGGTTGGAACGGTTGCCCTTGCCCTGTTCATAGCGCTTGTATCGTTCTGGAGCCTTGCCGGCCTGGCGGTACACGCTGGCCCAAACGACAATCTTTACTTCCTGAAGCGCGCCGGAGAAGGGCTGAACCTGAGCCTCACGTGGAACTCTTATAAAAAAGCGGAGAAGAGTGTTGTGTTTGCCGAGCGTAGGCTTTCGGAGCTGAACAGCCTTGTGTCGAAAAAAGAGATCAAAACCGATCAGGTCGTATGTCTGGCCGCGGAGTGCGAGCGGTATCAGCAAACGGCAAACAGCCTGATTCTCGAGAATCAGAAAAACTCGAATATGGCGCGGCTTGACACGCGCATCCAGGAACTCGAAGAAAAGAAATCTAACCTCAAGAAGAGAATGGTAACCGTGGCGGGGGCCGCCGGGATACTGGAACCCGCGGCGGGGGCCAGAGTGTGCGTGAGTGACGCCTCCGACGCTCTCTCCCTTAATGGCGCCAGGTCGATCTCGGGCGTCACCGACAGTGAGGGAAAGTTCCTTTTCACATTCAAGAACTTCAGGCCAGGCGACGCAGAACCGCTGCAGGCGGCTATCGAACTCGATGGACGGACGGAAATTGTGCCGCTCGTACCGGCTCGCGGACAGGGCGTGACTTTGGATGGGACATATGCGGTAAGACTCGACCCCTCCGGCTTCATGATACAACTCAATCAGGACGTCGAGTATCAGGCGTTCCTCTCATCCGGCAACTTTGAGTTAGCGCGGGGCAAGAACCTGCGGATCACCGACGCTGCGGGGAGCAGCTTGATCAATGAAGTGTCGTCAGGGGCCGTAATCCAAACGGATTCCAACGGCAACTGCGCGTTCCACGTCAAGAAGATGCGCGCGGACAAGATAAGTCGCATCGAGATTGAAGTGTTCGATGGCCAGTGGAAAAGCCTGGGAGAAGTGCTCAGGCTGGGTACGCTGAAAACCGGCGGTTCAGGCAACCCGGACGTTTCCATGTCAAACGACATCAATGCCGGTTTTGACATCCAGTGCGATCCCGAACTTGAAAGCCTGGGTGCGGGGCCTCAAAAGATTACACTGACGGTTCGCGACAGGAGCAGGAAGCTGACCGATTACATCGAGTGATCAGCGGTCGGCAATAGATACATCCTCGCAAGTTTTACGCCACCCGCCACGACCACCGCTATCGACGCCAGAAGCGCGAGGATAATTCCGTATGTGAACAGGTATCCTGATTGCCTCACGAAAACCCGCGCTACAACAGATACCAGTGAAGCTGCCCCCAGCGCGACCAGGGCAAAGCCGTACTCCTCGGCAAAGTCAATGCCAATGGCGGTTGCGATAACGATCAGGATACAGACGAACGACGCGATCATGAGAATTATGGCGAGTTTCGTGACATCCCAGCCGCTCAAGCGGAATATGCCCTGTCTGTACCAGGGAAGAAATATGCTTATCAGCAGCGCGTACCCCGCGACCAGGCACGCATAATCTTCTTTTCTCAGCCTGCTTGTATCTATTTCCATGTAAACAAGGATACCACATTTAACTTTTGGGGTCAGGAGCCTGTTGCGCCAATCCGGCAAATAAACCACCAAATCGCTGAATGACGTCAACTGACGCCCTGAATCCGACCTATTGTTTCAAGGTTAAGGGTTTCCTTCCACCCTTTTCATCCGTTTTTCGCAGAGGGCATCTCAAATCTCCATAACTTGAGCAGGTTGTGTGTCGAACGCATCAGGCTCCACTCGGCATTGCGCGCCTCAAAGCCCCGCCTCATGAAAAACGCAACACTGGGGTCAGGCCCCAAGTGTTGCGTTTTCGACTAAACGCAACTATCCAGACTTGCCCCCGGTTGCAAGAGCGTCCAGCGCTTCGAGGTAGCCGCGCGAGCCTTTTCCCATGATCGTTTTCCATGCTATCGGGCTGATCACCGAGACGCGGCGGAACTCCTCCCGCGCGCTGATGTCTGTTAGATGCACCTCGACCACCGGCAGCCCGACCGCCTCGAGCGCGTCGCGCAAGGCATAGCTGTAATGAGTCAGGGCGCCAGGGTTGATTATTATGCCGCCGGACAACTTCCGCTCGGCGTGAATCGTGTCGATCAGGTCGCCTTCATGGTTCGATTGGAAGAAAACGGGCTGGACGTTGAGTTCTTGCGCCCGCGCGGCAATGTCCGCGTTGATGTCGTCGAGCGTTCGCTCTCCGTAGATCGAAGGATCCCGCTCGCCAAGCAAGTTCAGGTTCGGCCCGTTCAGTACGAGTATCCGCAACACGCGAGTGCCTCCCATCTATGACACACCCCTACCTTGAACATGCGCCAGAAGCCCCCTCGCCCCTCGAGGGGGAGGAGATCAAAAGATCGTAGCATCGCCGCAGCAAGGCGCTATCCAGCCCCCGGCGGACACAAGGTTTTCCCTCTTCCTCCAGAAGCATCATCACGTTGTCACCGGCGCTCTTTTTGTCCTGCGCCATGCTGAGCGCCAGCGCGTCGAATCCGGGCGCCTCATCCGGCGGTCGCACCGGCAGCCCGAACGACTCGAGCAACCTCATGTGATCCCGCGCCAGAGAGCGCCGCCCGAGTCCCAGTTCCTCGGAAACGATGGCGGCATACACCATGCCAATGGAGATTGCCTCACCGTGCGAGTAAGTTCCGTCGTACCCACCGACCGCTTCGAGCGCGTGGCCCAGAGTGTGCCCGTAGTTCAAGTTATGCCTCACGCCCGTGTCGCGCTCATCCGCCGAAACGAGTTCCGCTTTCTCCCGGACGCACCAGGCGACGACTTCCGCAAGGCGCGGATGTTTCATGCGCTCAATTCCCGTCGCGTCTTCACGGAAATCGCGTCCCCACTCCTTTGCCGTCAGCAGGCTATACTTGGCGACTTCGGCGAGGCCGGACCTGAACTCGCGCGCGGACAGCGACTCGAGCAGGTCGACATCAGATACAACCGCCACAGGTTGGTGAAACGTGCCGATGAGGTTCTTGGCCGCCGGGACGTTCACGGCGGTCTTGCCTCCGATAGAGGAATCTACTTGCGCCATAAGGCTCGTCGGAACGTGAACTATATCTATTCCCCTCTTGAACACCGAAGCGGCAAACCCTGTCAAATCGCCAACTACTCCTCCGCCCAGCGCGACGAGGACGTCCGATCTCGTCAGCCCGGATGAGATAAGGAACTCCACCACCTCGAGCGCGCGATCAGCGTTCTTCGAGCTCTCCCCCGCGGGCATCTCGAGCAACACTGTCTCGAGTCCCAACGCCCTCAAGCCGGTGACTGCTGTCTCTGCGTAAAGCGGGCCCACGTTGGAATCGGTTACAACAACTGCTTTTCGCCACTGACGCTTCGGAAGAAAGCCCGGGAGATTGTCGAGCAACCCCCTGCCTATCGACACGGTGTAACTTCGCTCGCCCAGTTCCACTCTTACTTCTTCAACCGCATCCATCTTAAACGCGTGTCCTCCTGGCAAAATCTCTCTCTATCTCGCGCGCGATCTCAGATGCCTCGCGACTGTCGGCCTCAACGGTCACTTCCGCGGCGCTCAGGTAGAACTCCCGGCGTTGTTCCAACAGAGCGGCAATCTCTTCTGTGCTTTTGCCGTCCAGCAACGGCCTCCCGCCGGCGAGAGCGGCGCGGGACGCGACCGTGGAAGGCGTCACACTCAAATAGTAAATGATGCCGTTCTTCTTTGCGTCCTGAACGTTCGCGGGATCCAGCACAGCGCCTCCGCCAAGAGCGATCACCAGGCCGGTCCCCCCGGTAACTCGCGCCACGACTTTCCGCTCAATCTCCCGGAAGCGCGGCTCTCCGTCGCGCTCGAACAGTTCACTGACCGTCGCGCCGGTCTCCTGTTCTATCACGCAATCGGTATCGACAAACGGTTTTCCAGCGCTTCTGGCAAGCAACCCGCCAACAGTGCTCTTGCCGGCGTACATAAAACCAATAAGAACGATGTTGCTCCTATCCAAAGAATCACTTCCATCGATTGCGCGACACCGGAGATTCACATACCGTTCACCCCAACCCTCTCCCCCACCCCACGCGCTTCGCGCGCGGTGACCCCGGGCGAGGGGGGGTTAGCGCCGCCTCCACAGCCGGCTTATCTGCTCGAGGTAGCCTTCCATGTTCCGCTTCATCTCAGGAAGTGAGTCGTCCCCGAACTTCTGCTGCGCGGCGTCCGCCAGCGCGAAAGCCACAACCGCCTCGCCAACCACGGATGCCGCTGGAACCGCGCACACATCCGCGCGTTCCTTGAACGCCTCAGCGGGCGCGCGCGTAGCCACGTCAACGGTCGCGGTCGGCGTCCCAAGCGTCGGGATGGGCTTCATCACCGCGCGTAGGACGATATTCTCGCCGTTGCTCATGCCGGCCTCTATTCCGCCCGCCTGATTGGTCTCGCGATACAAGCCACGACTCTCATCAAGAAATATCTCATCATGCGCCTTGCTTCCGCGCGCGGCGGCGAGCCGGAAGCCCGCGCCTACTTCAGCGCCCTTGATTCCGGGTATGGAAACGAGCGCCGCGCACAATCGAGCGTCCAGGCGCCTGTCGGCCTGCGCGTGCGAACCGAGCCCCGGCGGGACACCGAACGCCGCGACCTCGAAGGCACCACCGACCGAATCCCCCGCCTCGGAAGCGCTATCTATCCGCGCCATCATCCGCTTTGAAACTTCACTATCCGAACAACGCATGGTGTCACTGTCCGCAAGGATAAAATCTGATTCAAGCGTGTTCTCAAACGAACCGGCAACAGCCTCTCCCACAGCAATTACTCTGCCGCGCACAGTGATGCCCAGCTCCTCTAAGAGCCTTCTTGCCACCGCTCCGGCCGCTACCCTGGCGGCGGTCTCGCGCGCGCTCGCGCGCTCCAGGATGTCGCGGGCATCCCCCGTGCCGTACTTCAACATTCCCGCCATGTCTCCGTGACCCGGACGCGGGCGCGTCAGAGGCTTATCCCCCTCGCCGGTTGACGGCTCAACCGACATCACATCCGTCCACTTCTCGTGGTCACGATTTTCAACGAGAAGGGTCACCGGGCTTCCCATGGTCATGCCGTACCTGACCCCCGAGAGGATGCGCGCGCAATCGTTTTCTATTCGCATGCGCTCGCCCCTGCCGTGCCCGGTCTGCCTTCTCGCGAGGTCACGATCCACATATTCTTGCGTCAGTGGAACATGCGCCGGCACGTCATCAATGACAGCAATCACAGCCGGTCCGTGGGATTCACCACCTGTAAGCATCCTCAACGCCAACATCCCCCCCGTTAATGCGTCAACATCAAAACAGTACTCATGCCTGTCATTAGAATGCCGCAAATGCGCACAGAAAACAACGTGGAGTCGCTTTTTTCAGTAGTAAAGGTAGACGGAAAGGTAGACGGTGCCTGACCCCTTCCTAGATGTAGATGGACTGGCCGGTGAAAATTGTAACGCGTTCGTCGCCAAAGAGGACTGTGGCGCTTGCGTTGCCACCTACGGTAAGAAGCTTGTAATGCTCGCCAAACACGCCCCCGACCTCTACCCTGTCAAACGTTTGATCGCCAACTCTCAGTTTCGCGAAAGAGTTGCCGCCCTCGCGGAGAATCCCGTCCAGAGTTATCGCGGTTGACGCGATCGCGTCCTGGGAACTCGCTCCCCTGCGAAGTTCGGGCGGCACGTTGACTACGCGAACGCCAGCGCCAGTTTGAGTAGCGCTTTCTACCATCGGCGTCTCCATGTTAACCAGAGGCTCAAACGGATTCCTGCGCTTGTAAATCGAAAGCGGCGGAACCTGGACCTGCTCGATGATCAGGCCCGAGGAGGCAGGCGTTGAACTCGACGTCGTTGCCGGAGTGGCCGCGGGTGACGCCTGTGCCATGATTCCGGCGCCGTTTTTCCTGCTTCCGCCTCCAGTGGCAATCGCGATACCAGCGACGAGCAGGACGCAAAGACCGACGGCGCCCACGATCCAGGCTATCTTGACCGAGCTGGTTTCAGAGTTTCTTTCGTCCACACTCTTCGGTTTCATTTTCTTGATCCTCTGAGACATTTCGGCTTTTCCCTCCTTTAAAAAAATTACTGCTGTCTACCGGCAACTACTCCGCGGGTGTAGTTTTCGGCGCCGGCGCAGGAGTCGGCGTCGCGGCGGCGCCGGGGGGCGCCCCGAGCGTGAACGTCTTGGCTGATATCTGGCACTGCACGAGCCCGAGGTTTGCGCTATAAGTGTAATCCAATATGCTGGTGGTGGGCGATATATTGACCGATTTGACAATAATCGCCCTTTCCATGCGCTCCAGCCGGTAAATCAGATCGACCACCTGATCGTAAAAACCCGAGACGCTCATGCTGAAATCATAAGAAGAGAAACCCCCGCCGGTACCGGCCGACACATCAGATGGAGTGAAGCTCAGCCACGGCAATCCAACACCACTGTACGGATCCGCGGCGGCCTGTATATTCCTGATAAGCGATGGCAACTCTGGCGCTTCAGGGATCTTCGCCTGCATGGCCGCTACCTTTGCCTCAAACTCGGCAGAATTGTTCTTGATGTCCGTGAGTGATTTGAAGGTGCTTTTCTCCGCCTGTATCTTGCTTTCCTCGGCCTCGACTTCTTTTTGTTTCTTGTCAACAAGTCCCTTCTTGGGCCCGACCAGCAAAAAGTAACACGCGGCGCCAACGACTATCGCCACAAAAAGTCCAATTAAAAGCGCCACTTCGGGTTTTTTCATACTCTTGCTCATTTGAGTATGCCTCCCCCCTCTTCGAGCGTCCTTGGAGCCGCGCTCGCCGGCGGCGGTGAAGATTTCGGGCCACTGACAGTCGCTGTTTCCGGATTCAACTTGGCCTGAGAAGTGAACTGTATCACGCGCGTTCCAGTTTGTTCCGTAGTAGTGATCGTGGGCGTGATAGTGCTAATGAAGTTGTCGATCAATATCTCGTTAGCTGTTCCCGCCCTTGCGGGAGTAGCGCTCGCCAGCCATATCCGGGCAAACTCGGGCACGGTGGCCATGCGCTCGAGCCAGTTGGCGATAGGCTTGTAGTCGGGCAAGTACGGGTACACGTGAACTTTGTTGTTTCTGTTTGGGCACTGCAAAGCGAACCCCGTGAAGTCAACGGAGCCTCCGGTTCCGCCTTCCTCCGCTGTTCCGTTGAGCAAGGTGATCCAGATGTCGCTCGGCACTGTTATTGCTATGTTATTCAGTATGCGCGCCCAGTA
The DNA here is from genome assembly GCA_002843005.1 of Candidatus Anoxymicrobium japonicum. Lineage (NCBI taxonomy): Bacteria > Bacillati > Actinomycetota > Candidatus Geothermincolia > Candidatus Geothermincolales > Candidatus Anoxymicrobiaceae > Candidatus Anoxymicrobium > Candidatus Anoxymicrobium japonicum. Next base: position 15,183 of record PHEX01000016.1, read on the forward strand.
GACGCGACCACTCAACGCCGCGGTGACAGACGACTCAAGCTTGAGAATCACATCCTGACGATCCTTGTACTGCTGAAGAGCGACATTCTTGCTCTGCCATTCGGCAAGCTCCGCTTTCTTGTCCTTGAGCGCCTTGTCCTGCTCTGCTATCTTGCCGTTCACCTGAACAAATAGCATGGCTATTGCTACTATCGCGATCACCGGAAAAACGATAGCCAGCCAGAGATACGACCGCTCCGAGGGCTTCCTCTTTACTTTTATCTTCTCCGGCGGCAGGAGGTTGATTCTTGTCATCTCACTCCTCCGTTTCCCTCAACGCCAGGCCGATGCTGCACGCGATCGACGGCTCGAGCTCCGCAAGCTCCTCAGGCGTATACGGCAACTTGCCCAGTTGTAAATTCTGCAGGGGGCGTCCTATCTCTACGGGCAACCTGAGCCCCCTGTTGAGTTCAAGCGGAAGGTTGATCAATTTTGAGCCGCTCCCGGAAAGTATGACCTTGTTTAAATCCCGCTCCTGGCTCTGGGAGATGAAATACTCGAGAGAGCGCCGTATCTCACCAACAAAAGATTGTATCTCTCGCTGAAGCAAGTCGTTCGCTTCCTTGTCAGTGCTGCGCCCGCGCTTGATCTCCTCGGCTTCGACAGGCGAAATCTTGAGCTGGTCGCAAAGCAACTTGGTGAAGTAATCGCCACCTCTCATGAGAATCCTCACGAAGCGCGGCGTGTTTTCTTTGACCACACAGATATTGCAGATGCCCCCGCCTATATTAACAAGGCAAACGCCGCCGGGGGGCTCGGCCTCATCCTCGAGAAACTGGTACTCCTTCTTGATGAGCGACCGAACCATGGCGAACGCTTTTAGTTCTACCGCCTCAGGCGTGAGACCGGCGCCGGCACAAGCTTCCATAAAAGACGTGATCATCTCGCGGTGGGCAGCTGCCAGCAAAACCGTCTGCATGCGCTCCTCTTCGCCGGTTATGTACTCGTCCACAACCTCGTAGTCGATGATGGCGTCGTCTATCGGAATCGGGATAAACTCCTGTATTTGATACTTCACCGCGCCCTCGAGTTCATCCTCGGACATGAAAGGAAGATCCATCGGTCTGACGACCACTTTCTGATTGGCTATGCCAACGATTACCTTGCGCTTGCTGATATGGTTCTGCTTCCACAGTTCACGAAGGTATGTCGATATTGTTTCCGGGTTGTCGATCTCCCCGTCACGCATAACGCCTTCCGGCAACATTATGATGCCAAGATTGGTGAGCACAGGCTCCTTCCTGTAGATATTCACCTCTGCCACTTTAATAGACCCGGCGCTGATGTCCAGACCTATTGACACTCCACCTTTTGCCACTCAAGTCACCCCTGTCTGCCTTATCTTTAATCTCTGTTGAGGTACGCATCTACATCTATTTCTTTTATTCTATAGTTTTTGCCCACTCGGATAGCTGGCAACTGCTTCCCCTTGACAAGCCTGTACACAGTCATATTCGAGACTCTGAGTATCTTTGCTACCTCATTGACTGTAAGTAACTTAGAGCTCACTTCGCTTCACTTCCACTCTCTTTCCAACTACACTAAACCTTATTCACTAATTGAATCAAGTCTGTTCTATATCAACTAGAGGATCAAATTATGAACTATGATGAACAATATTGTCAATACCCACTTTCGTCAACTTTTGCAACAAACTTTAGCAGTAGTTCACAACGCTTAATATTATTATCAGGATTTTCGGAATAATGGGAGTGCTCGATAGACGTTTTCTACCTTAAACCATGTGATTCAGGCTGAACCACACAGCCTCATCCTTACCTTAAGAGTTTCAGATAGATATCTACCAGTTGCTTGCCCCACACAAGAGCGATAACCGCCCCGGCGCTAAGAAACGGCGCAAACGGAAGCTTATCCTGTCGGCCTTTTCTGGCAAGAACAAGCAAGGGAACCGAGGCCAGCGCGCCCAAAAGAAACCCGACGAACAGTTGTACTGTCACAAGATACCAGTGAAAGTATCCGAGGACGAATCCTGAAAAAGCGATCAATTTGACGTCCCCCATTCCAATGCCGGTCGGGATCGCGTTCTCGTCATCGCCATCGCCATCTTCGACCTCCGCGGGTTTACCACGAAGAAAGATGGCGCCATAGATGAGGCCGGCGGCAAGAAGAAACCCTCCGCCAATGGCGCCGCCCGCCAGCGAAAGCCCGATACGGCCAGGTTGTCCGCGATAAAGCGCCACGCCAGTCACCAGCGCTATCATCGCAATGAGACCCGGATACACAATGCGGTTTGGAACTATGCCATCAGTGAAATCCACGGCCGATACTATAATGAGCACGCATACCATCAGCAAACCAATGAAGAACTCCGGGGTCACGGCGTGACGTCCGGGCGGCATCGCGTGTGTCGGAGTCAAACCCCTGCTCCACCAGTAAGCGAGCGCGAAGAGCGACGCGGTCATAGCCTCAACGAGCGGGTATCTCAAGGATATCGGCTTGCGACACCCGCGGCACCGGCCCTTCAGGATCGCATAGCTCAAAAGCGGGACGTTGTCATACCAGCGGATTGTCATCCCGCACTCAGGACAGCTCGAGTGGCCGCCCAATGGCACATCTTTCGGCAACCTGTAGATGACAACATTGAAAAAGCTGCCGAATATCAGGCCAAACCCCGCCACCGCAAGATAGTAGAACCATATCGGGTACGCGCTCATGTGATTTTCCATCCTCCCTCGTCAGTCCTGTTAGACGCCTAATGATAACAGAATGCAAAAAGGGGTCTGCTCCGAAAATAGCCCCCGTTCAGGCTACCACTATACCCCTCACCCCAACCCTCTCCCCCAGGGGGCGAGGGGGTTCTGGTCTCTTCCCCCTCAGACGGCGGGAGGAGTAAGGTGGGGGTGTGTCGCATCACAGACAGGAATGTCTGTACACAATGTGACACAGGCATTCTTGCCTGTGGAAAGTGACGTCACAACCAGAAATGTCTGTGCTACCCTGAGACATTTTCATCTTAGGTGGTGGCGCGTCCGCGCGCCATGGGGAACTGACCCCTTTTTGCATTCGGGTATAATAAGCTTCACGAATTGGGAGGAAATACAACTGCAAAACAACCAGTTGCCAGATTCGAACAGAACTCGCTCGCGCGGGAAGGTTATCGCACTCGCGCTTGGAGCGCTCGTCATCTTTACGGCAACAGCTATCGCGCTTACGTATCCTCTTGCCACCGACATGTCCCACAACTACTTCAACCCCATAGGCTCCCACGATGGCGTCGGCACAATCGGAGGGATGTGGTCCAACGATTACGCGCGGAAGAACGGCTTTGTGAAGGGCAACGTAACGACTTTCTACGCGTACCCGTTTGGCTATGACACGAGAGGCGTAAGCTACCCGCTCACCAACGGAGTCCTGAACCTGGCCGCTAAAGCATTCGGGGCGCAGGCGTCCTATAACTTTCTAACGCTGATAACGTTCCCCATGGCGGGCCTGTTCATGGTTCTTTTGCTTTACTACATCACCTCGAGCGCCGCCGCGTCGTTTCTCGGGGGTTTTTTCTATGCCTTCTCGCCGTGGCACACGGCCCGAACCTTCGATCAAGTCGGACTGGCTCAGATATACGTCCTTCCTCTCTTTCTGCTGGCGGTGATCGTTTTCTGGCGGAAGCGCAACATCACCTCCGCGCTCACGGTCTCGGGCGCCATGCTCGTTGCAATTCTTACCGATTTTCATCTGGGCCTATTTTGCGGCCTGATACTCATTGCGTGGGGCATGGCGGCCTTTCTCAAAGAACGCGCCGCAAGCGGCAACTTCATCACCTCGCGAAACTTGTTCAACAAACGCGATGCGCTCCGCGCGATCATCATGGCCGCGCTCGCCGTAGCGCTCGCGCTCGGCCTGTCGGCCCCGTTTATCAGCAACCTCTTTTATAAAGACCCAGCCGTAACTGTCAGCGCGCAAGAGAGAACCATCGAAACGACAACCTCCTACTCCTCACATCCGTGGAATTACGTGGTACCACCCGCATACAGTCTGATGTGGCGTAGTTGGACGACCAACTTTGTCTTAAAGCACATTGGGAAAAGTGGTGCGCATGAAATGACAGCATACCCAGGAATAGTCGCCTACTGCCTGGCAGGCCTGGCCATATTCTTCACACTCAGACGCAAACGAAAACCGTTGAATGAGTTTTCCTCCCCCTCGAGGGGGGAGTCATGTATCCCTCACCCTAACCCTCTTTCCCAGGGGGCGAAGGAGTCAGAGGGAACCACTGTGTACTTCGGGGTGCTGACCGCAACGCTCGCTTTCATACTCTCGATGCCCCCGATTGTGAAGATAAGAGGCGTCGATGTCCCAACCCCGTCCATAGCGATGCGGGCGCTGGCCTCCTATTTCAGGTTCTACTCACGATGGGCGCTTGTCGTGACGTTTTCCATCGCCCTGATGGCGGGGGTCGGGTTTTTCCTGCTGACGCGCTCGAGACGGTGGAGCGGATTGAAAGCGGGCGCGGCCTGCCTTGCGCTCATCGCGCTTTTCGCGGTCGATGTCACCATCATCCCTCCATTGCGATCGCGCGACATAACAAAAGTCCCGTCTGTTGTCACTGAACTCGCGCGATACCCGAAAGGCGAACCGGTGGCTTTCTATCCGCTGAGCCCGGGGCGTTACCATATTCCACTTCAGTACTTCTATTTTCAGATGTTCCACGAGCACCCCATGATGAACGGCGTGAAGCCGGGCACTGATGGCGATATGTACCAGAGTGTTCTCAAGGACATCTACGCGCCTTACACACCGGCTATGCTAAAAAGCCTTGGCATTAAAAAGATTGTGGTCATAGACGAATATTTCAAGATCATGTTCCCTGTCGGTCTCACGTTTGACCCGAAGCAGATGCCGTCGGGATACCGCCTCGCAAAGAAAACATCGGACGGCTACATATTCGATGTAGTGGGGCCGGCGGCAAACGTTTTCCCCCTGTACTACATGAACTTTACTTCTCCGGCAATCCTGGAAGATGGAAAAGCGTGGGCCATGACGGTGAGGCCGCATGCCGAACTGCTGATCGAAAACAAGGCCGGTGACACCCGTAAAGATTTTTCTATCACATTTACAAACCCCGGGAACGCTGGAACAATATCAGTGCGTCTCGACGGCCAGAATCTCGGACAGGTAAAAGTGGCGCCAGGCCCTGGCGAGTTGCGCATCCCGGGGGTGCACCTGACCAGGAAACGTCAAATGCTTTCATTCGAGTGGGACGGGCCACCTGTGAAAACCAGCGGCAAGCCTTACAAAATAGAAGGCAACGTTGATTCGTACCTGCTCGTTACCCGGCCACAGTTCGCGGAATATACTGTTGACGGCAATCCATAACAGAAATACTCTTTTTAGAATCCCGGTGTCCGCGCGTTGCAAGATTGAGGTAGACGGAGAGGTAGACGGTGCCTGACCCCAAAAAGTGTGTTCGACGAAACCACGATGTGGCCATACTCGTCCTGCTGTTCCTCTCGAGCTTTGCCCTGCACGTGATGACCGCGGCGAGAACGGTGACGTTTTCCGACTCGGGAGACTTCCTCATGGCAATCTCCACCGTCGGAAACTGCCACTGTCCGGGTTACCCCCTTTTCATCATGAGCGCGAAGGTTTTCTCGTGGATTTTCCCGGCAGGTTCGCTCGCGTTCAGAGTCAGCGCGCTTTCCGGGATTTTCGCCTCGCTTACGGCCTGCCTGATTTACTGGGTGGTTTACCGGATGACGCACAGTCGGATTGGCGGCGTTGTCTCCGGGGTCGCGTACGCTTTCTCCTACACTTTCTGGTACGAGACGGTCATCCCCGGAACTTATGGACTCAACGCATTTTTCTTCGCGCTGCTGCTTGTGCTCATGTTGCGGTGGGAAAGAATGCTCTCAGAAGGACAGCGCGGTCGCGCGGACAATGCGCTGGCGGCGTTCGCATTTGTATTCGGCCTCGCGCTGACCAACCATTTCAGCGTTATCTTCCTCGTTCCGACTTTTCTTTTCTTCGCGCTGGACACCAACTGGCGAGAACTGTTCGCGCTCAGGAACATCCTGCGGATGGCGGCGTTCCTGATGCTCGGTTTGCTGCCTTTCATATACGAGCCCGTCGCCGCCTTCAGGGGACCCGCGTACAACTTTGGCGACCCGTCAACCCTCACAAGGTGGTTCCATCACATCACGTTCTACCACACGCGCAGAGGATTGTTCGGATACCCCGTGAAGTTTTTCCCGGCAAGGTTCTGGCGTTACTTCCCCACCCTTGTCACGGAGTTCCCGTACTTCTTCTGGCTGGCCGCGGTGGGCCTTGCCGCATCGTTTCTTAAAAGAAACAAGAAATACGCGCTCTTCCTGATCCTTTCTTTTCTGCTGACGACATTGCCGGTCATGAGTTATAACCAAATAGAATCAGTGTTGCGGGCTCATTTTTACTATCCCGGTTATCTGGTAGTTGCGCTCATGATCGGCTTCGGAGCAGCATGGATTGCGAAGCTCATCAAAAGATGGGCCGAGCGTCGCGACAGGTTCGTGAGCGCCACCGCGGTCGGTCTCACAGGGCTTGTGCTGGTCGTGTTCGCGTGCGTTTCAATCCCTGTCCATTACGGCAAAGTCGACAAGAGCCGCTACAACTACGCGCGCGACATGGCGATAAAGATGCTCAAGAAAGCCGAGCCTGACGGCATCATTCTTGCAGACACAGACAATGTCGTTTTCCCGCTCAAGTACATGCAGTATATAGAGGGAGTGAGCCCTGACGTCAGGGTGATCATTCCGAGCGCGCTCGTAGTGCCAGGCTGGCCAGGCGCCGATCTCGTCAACATCCTCGCGCCACCGGGGCAAAATGTAAGCGCGAACGACCCGGCGTATGCCCGTCTCGCAAAACTAAACTGCGTTCGCGTTCCACTTTACACATCGGGGATCACCTTTGATTTTTCCAGCTGGGATCTCGAGTGGCAGGGGTTGCTGAACCGCGTGTATCCGACAGGCGCCCCGCGTGAGGAATCTCGGCCAATTCTTGTCAAACAAGGCATCGAGCCTCTTTCGAACGTCGACAGCGACGCCCGTGAGGCAATATTCCTGCCCGATGCGCTCAAAGCATACGTAGCAATCTCATCAGGCGACTTCAGAAAAGCCGAGCGGTTGTACGAAAGCGCGACCGGCTATGCGGATAAGAACCTCTACGTGCCAACGCTCTACGGCTGCGAGACCACGTCGTTCATCTTCGACCTCTGGGGACAGGTGCTCAACTGGCTTGGCGATTACAGGAAGACCGTCAGGGTCATGCCACGGGTCAACTCCATCAACCCTGACTTTGCTTCGCCATCGTACGCGCAAGCGCTTTCGCGATGCGGCCAGGCTGACGCCGCGCTCAATGAGCTGGACGACTTCCTTGCCGTGAACTCAACAAGCGCGGTTGCCTGTATCGAGAAAGGTGAGGCGGAGGCCTGTCTCGGCGAGTACGAGCGCGCCCTGTCATCCTTCAAGAAAGCGATCGAGCTCGATTCTGATGACCCCAGATCACACTTCGGCCTGGGGTTTGCACTCTTCCAGCTCAAAGACACCAAGAGCGCAGCCGAGCAGTTCCATGCTGTCGTCGATAAGTGGCCACAAACCAGATGGGGCATAGAAGCGCGCAAATTCCTGGATGAATTGAAGAAATAAAACACATTCAGCGCGCAGGTGATTTTATAGAAATCCCGGCGTCGCTTCGCTTTGCGGGGAAGTGCGAAAGTCCACAAGAATCTGTATCATATGCGATGACAAGATGCGTGAAGAAGAAAAATTTTGGTCGACTGAGCTCTAATCCGAAGGATTATACATGACAACCTCGACAACCACTTCGGAAGACAGAGAAAACAGCGGAGAGACCCCCGAGAAAAAGTTCAGCCGTCGAGAATCACGGTTTCGCGCGCCTTCCGAAGTCTACTACTTCACGATTTACACAGCCCTTACGATCCTGTTTACCTATCCAATCGCCTTCCGCCCAACAGCCACTTTCTACGGTCTTCCAGAGGATCCACTCACGTTCCAGTGGTTTTTCTGGTACCTGGCGAGAAAGGGAGGATGGGGCCCTCGGCTTCGTGCCCACTGTTGGATATCCACAAGGAGTAGACCTCAAGTTCTGGCCACGTGAGATGGGCGTCTTCGTTCCAGGAAAGATACTTACGTGGATGTTCGGAGAAACAGCGGCCTACAACCTGTTGATTCTCACAAGCTTCATTCTCGCCGGAATATTCATGTACTACCTTGCCAGGCATCTCACCGGCAGCAAGCCCGCTTCCTTTCTAGCGGGTATCGCGTACGCTTTTTGCCCGTATCATCTGATGCACGCGCAGGTTCATGTGAATCTCTCAATCATCCAATGGATGCCTCTTTTCCTGCTCTGCCTTTACCTCCTCATTGAAAAGCGGACATGGCCCCGGGCAACGATGACCGGCCTCACGTTTAGTCTCGTCATGCTGTCGGACTTTCACTACGGGCTTTTCACGACCATGCTTGCAACGATAATACTTGCGGTCGAACTGTTCTCGGCCTGGCGAGGACAGCGTCTGAGAAAGCCTGCCGCTTCGACGCTCGCGAAATTGGCTCTAATTGCCGCAATAATCGTGCTGATAGTCGCGCCATTCGTCCTGACGCTCATGAACGCTTCGAAAAACGAGGGCCTCGAGGGCCGCTCGAACACAACCGAGCTCCTCCATTACTCGGCAAGGCCGTGGGATTATATACTTCCCCCCGCTGACAACCCCATCCTCGGAAAATTCACTTCCAGCTTTATTAATTCGCACTCGCACGGCGCGGAAGATTATGAGGTGACCAACTACCTCGGGTTTGTCGTAGCGATCATGGCTATTGCCGGATTGATACTGGTTTTCGGGCGAAAAGCTCGGCGACGCAGACGAGAGAGTGAACCAAGAACGCGCGTGACCGAAGCGCGACGCAACAGGGTCATAATATCGATGGCAACAGGCGCGGCAATGTTCTTTGTTCTATCGCTGCCACCACAATTCCATCTCGGGAGCATGAAGATATACCTGCCCTCCGTGTTTCTGCAAAAAGCCCTGCCGCTCCTGCGGTGTTACTCCAGGTTCGGGGTGATGGTGCTTCTATGTATAGTGGTAATAGCTTCTTATGGAATTACTTTTCTTCTTCGTCGAAAAGTTTTCGCCTCTTGCCAGGCTCTTGTTGTAACAGTGCTTGCGATGTTGATCATTCTTGAGTTCGCCATTGTCCCTCCTTTCAAGTACATAGAAACAAAGCCGATCCCACCCTTGTACACATATCTAGCCAAGCAGAAGTTCGCGGGCGGTATCGCCTACTACCCGATGGATAACGCCGGCTGGTATATGGTGAGCTACCTGTTCTGGCAAAGGGTCACGCAAAAGCCTATGTTGAACGGCGGCAACCTGATCAATCCCGTGGAGAAAAAATACCAGTACTTGATGGATATTCTTCACCCCGACACACCGGAGATCCTTGCCGCGCTCGGAATAAAAAAGGCGGTGGTAGTGCTCTCTCAGTGGCAAAAAGCCTCGTTGGATATGGTTCCCGGCGAGTCTTCCGCCAGTTTTCCAACCAACCTTTTGCCTGTCGGCTATCGCGTTGAAAAGGAATTCGCGAATGGCCTTGTGCTGGATATAACAGCCCCGCTATCGGTCTTCGTGCCGCGCGTGAAAGAAGGTCTCGAATGGCCCGTGATGATCACAGGCGGACGTTATGTGCAATGGTGCAACCCTCGCGCACAGATCGTTATCGAAAACAATTCCCGTGAGACCCGCGACGTCTCTCTCGCCCTCGATGCGGTGGCGCCGACGGGACACGCAAAACTCGATATACGCCTCAATGGAAGTCCGGCGGGAACCTGGGAGCTGAATGCGGAGAAAACTCACGTGAGAATCGAGCGGATCAATCTAAAGCCGGGAAACAACGATCTTGTACTGCTGGTGGCTC
>PHEX01000017.1 GCA_002843005.1 Candidatus Anoxymicrobium japonicum
TGAATATTTTAAAATCAAGTTGGAACTATCATGATCGCAAGTACCGCACGCGAGGATAACATGACCCGGATCGCCAAAACCCTGTCGAAACAACGCGACGCAATACTAAAGGCAACAGCGGAACTGTTGCCCTTGAGCGCTAGCGGCGTGTCTTTTGCGCGAGATGAGCTACTGGAGCAGGCCGGCATGACACTTGACCTGCTCATCGAATCCGAGAGCGAACGGGACGTCTCGTTTCTCTTTGACAGGTGGGAAGCCATCGGCAAGATTTGCGCCCAGCGCGACCTGGCGCTTGATGAGTTTCCTGATATGCCTTTTATCCTCAAGCACGCCATATGGTTGGTCATGCGCCCGCTCGTCGAATCGGGCAAGATAAAACTCGCGGACTTGATCGATCAAATGATGGGCACTGATACGGATCTTGCCGGCTGTCGCTCCGCCCTCACGAAAGGTTTCATGAAAACCAGGGAAATCACTCTTGTCGCGCGGAACGAAGCGTTGTACAGCCTGCTTGTCGGCAAAGATCGCTTGACCGAGTCGGACGCTTCTAACAACATGGACGCGATTGGCATCGTAGCGCGCACAATGACCACGCGCCAGGAACCGAAAGAGCAACTGCTGAACCTCCTTCAAATGGCGACGGTTCTTATGCGAGCGGACAACGGCGTTTTGATGCTGGCTGAGGAGATGTTCGGCAATCTCAAGGTGGAAGCGACGTTGGGGCCGGTTGCGTGGGCATGCGATAAAACGTTTGCCGCGCTTGCGAAGTGGGTATTTGATAACAACCGGATCGTTCACTGGCGGAGAGACAAGCCTGACGAGCGCTTCGGCGTTCTTGCTCCGCCTGTCTCGACTTGCCTCACCGCGCCGCTCGTGGTCTGGGACAAGCCAATAGGCGCGCTCGGCATCGCGTCCAGCGAAGCAGACAAACAGTACAGCAAGAACGACATCGAACTGTTCGGCAACTTCGCGGCACAGGCCGCTGTTTCTCTAGAAAATATCAGGCTCTACCAGCGGTTGCAGGACACCTACATTGGCGCCATTGGCTCACTCGCGGCAGCGATAGAGGCGAGAGACCCGTACACGGTCGGCCACTCCGCCAGGGTTACACAGTACTCTGTCGCTATCGCGGAGTCTATGCGGTTGACAACCGAGGAGATCGAGGAGTTGCGCCTCGCGGGTCTCTTGCACGACCTGGGAAAAATTGGCGTGCCGGACAACATCCTGAACAAAGCAGGCCGCTTGACCGAGGAAGAGTATTCGGCAATCAAGATGCACCCGGCACTGAGCATGAGAATCATCGAGCCACTGCCACATCTGGGAAACATCATCCCTATCATCTATCACCATCACGAGCGCTATGACGGCAAAGGCTACGTTGACGGCAAAGCTGGCGCCAATATTCCGCTTGGCGCGCGCATCGTCGCGGTCGCGGATTCGTTTGAGGCGATGACCTCGGATCGACCGTACAGAAAAGCTTTGACACGCGAAATGGCGATAAGCGAGATTGAGAAGAACGCGGGCTCGCAATTTGACCCGGAGGTCGTGCGGCACTTCCTTGCGCTGCTCGAAAAGACAAATGCCGGATAAAACGCAACACCGGGGTCAGCCCCCAGTGTTGCGTTTTTTCAGGAGGTGGATGGACTGAAGCTCGCAATCAGTGGGAAGGGCGGCGTGGGAAAGAGCACCATCGCGGGCGGCCTGGCAAGGGGCTTCGCCGAGGGTGGACGAAAAATGCTGGCGATCGACGCCGATCCCGACGCGAACCTCGCAGTCTCGATTGGAATTGACGCCGAGACGGCTTTTAGCCTCGTCCCGCTCTCCGAGATGAAAGACATTATCGAGGAGAGGACGGGCGCAAAGCCCGGCGCGTTCGGCCAGATGTTCAAGATGAACCCGAAGGTGGACGACCTGCCCGAGGAGATAAGCCTGACCCACGCGGGCGTCAGGTTGCTGGCGATGGGAACAGTCAGGGAAGGCGGAGGCGGGTGCGTCTGTCCCGAGTCCATCCTGTTGAAGGCCCTGATGCGGCACATACTGCTCGAGCGCGACGATGTGGTAATCATGGACATGGAGGCTGGAATCGAGCACCTCGGCCGCGGAACTTCCGAGAACGTGGACGCGATAGTCATCGTCGCGGAACCCGGCCTGCGGAGCGTGCAGACAGCGGCAACCACCGCGAGGCTCGCAAGACAACTGGGTATTCGGAAGTTGTTTGTCGTTTTCAACAAGGTGGTGGACGACAAAGAGCTGGATCACCTCAAGGGCGGCCTGGGCGATATTGAGATGATCGGCGTCATTCACTACAGCGAGAAAGTGCGCAGAGCTGACCTCGAGGGCAAGTCCGCGTTCGACGTGGATCCCGCCTTTGTCAAGGAGCTATCTACGATCAAGGCGAAGCTGGAGAAAGAAATAGAAGGAGAATGATTTGGCCGAAAGTATTTTTGAGATAAGAGAAAAAGAACAGCTTACCGACGATGTGTTCAGGATGAAAGTGCGCGCCCCACGGGTGCCGCCCGCGGCGAGGGCGGGACAGTTCGTGATCATCAGGGTGGACGAGAATGGGGAGCGTATTCCACTCACACTCATGGATTTTTCCACGGACGATGGAACAATCGAGATAGTCTTTCAGGTCGTGGGAACCACAACGAAGAAAATGTCGCTGCTCGAGGCGGGAGATTGCCTGCGGGACGTGGTCGGGCCGCTCGGGAGGCCGTCCGAGGTCGAAGGGCTCGGGCGTGTCGCCTGTGTCGGTGGAGGCGTCGGCATCGCGGCGCTATACCCGATCGCGAAGGCGTGCGTTCGCGCGGGCAACGATGTGTTGGTGCTTCTGGGCTCAAAAGACCGCGATCACCTCATCCTGCTCGACAGGATGAAGGCGCTTGACGCCACAGTCGATATCGCGACTGACGATGGCTCGATCGGGCGCAAGGGGTTCGTGACGGAGCTACTCGAGGCCGCGATCAATGAGCGGAAGCCGGACAAAGTCATCGCCGTCGGGCCTGCCCCAATGATGCAGGCGGTGTCAAATCTCACGAGAGAGCATGGCGTTCCGACTGTCGTAAGCCTCAACGCCATAATGGTCGACGGGACCGGCATGTGCGGATCCTGCCGCTGCGAGGTCGGCGGCGAGACGAAATTTTCCTGTGTAGATGGGCCCGAGTTTGACGGTCACCTTGTCAACTTTGAGATGCTCAACGCGAGGCTTGGCGTTTACAAGGACGAAGAGCGCAAATCACAGGAGCTCTTCGAGCGCGTCGCCGGCGATTACCGCCACAAATGCGGGGAAAAAGCATGAGCGTCAACGACGGCAAGCGCTACTCGACGCGTGTACGATTCGCGCCCAGCCCCACGGGAAAACTTCACCTCGGCTCAGCGCGCACGGCCCTTTTCAACTGGCTGGTGGCGCGTGGCGCGGGAGGCTCGATGGTTCTTCGACTCGAGGACACCGACCGCGAGCGCTCCTCGGTCGAGTTCGAGCGCGACATTATGGATTCCATGCGCTGGATGGGCCTGGATTGGGACGAGGGGCCCGATGTGGGCGGACCTCACGGCCCATACCGGCAGAGCGAGCGGATTGACATATACAATGAGTTTGTCCAGCGTCTTCTCGCCGGGGGCAAAGCGTACAAATGCTGGTGCTCGGGCGATGATCTCGAGGAACGGAAGCGCGTCGCCATTCAGGACAAAAAGGCATGGCGATACGACCGTAAGTGCGCCGCGCTGACGTCGAGCGAGCGCGCCACGCTCGAAGCGGACGGAGTTCCTTTCACAATCAGGTTTCGCGTTCCTGAAGGGAAGGTCGTCGTCGAAGATTCCTTGAGGGGCAGCGTGGAGGTTGACACCTCGGAGATCGACGACTTTATTATCGTGCGATCGGACGGCACGGCCGGTTTCCATCTGGCTGTGGTAGTCGACGACATCACAATGGAAATCACGAACGTCATCAGGGGAGACGATCATCTAACAAACGCGGCGCGCCACGTGCTGTTGTTCGAGGCGCTCGGGGCAGAGCCGCCCACGTTTCTTCACCATTCGCTCTTGTTCGGCCCTGACGGAACAAAGCTGTCCAAGAGGCACGGCGCCACGTCGATCTCTGACTACCGCGAGCAGGGCTACCTGCCGGAAGCGCTGGTCAACTATCTCGCGCTCCTTTCGTGGTCGCCCGGCGCGGGCGATGAGCGCGAGATCTTCACGCTGGAGCAACTCGCGGGCGAGTTCAGCACGGAAAGCGTTTCCGCCAGCAAGGCGATTTTCGATATCGATAAGCTCAACTGGATCGACCGGCAGCACATGAAGACGCGCGGCGACCGGGAGCTCGTCGACCTCGTCACGCCTTTTCTGCTTCAGACAGGGCGCGAAGAGCTCGCGGCGTTGCCGCGCGACAAGCTCGAGATCGCGCTCGCCGCGGTCCGCAACGCGATGGAGAAGCTCACCGACGCCCTCGAGCCGATGGATCTCTTCGTGAGGCCGGCGGGACTTCTTTCGGAAAAAGCGGTAGCACAACTCGGCAAGTACGAGGAACTTGCCGAAGCGCTGGATATCTGTGTCGAAGCGCTTGGTCGCGACACGTTCGTTGACCGTCATACCGCGACAAAGATCGTCGAGTCTCTGCGGTCTGTCGCAAAGGAGCGTGGCTGGAGCGCGAAGAAAATTCTCATGCCGTTCAGGATCGCGGTGACAGGTCTCACGGTAGGGCCGGATCTTCCGTACCTTATAATGTTCTGGGGATGTGCCCGATGCGCTGACCGCATCGAAGCCAACAGACAAGCGTTTGAGCGCGTGACACAGGAATTGCGCGAGGAAGGTGAAAAGTGACTATTCTGAAATTCATCAGAAAGACGCATGAGCAGTTGCGGTTAGATGTCCATGCGGTCAGGGACCGCGATCCCGCGGCTACAAACACCCTTGAAATCATTACGACCTACCCCGGGTTGCACGCTATCTGGATGCACAGAATCGCCAACTACCTGCACGTGCGGGGCGTGCCGGGCATCCCAAGGGCAATTTCGATGTTCACCCGGATGATCACCGGGATCGAGATACACCAGGGCGCCACTATCGGGCAGGGATTTTTTATCGATCACGGCATGGGAGTCGTAATCGGCGAGACGACAAAGATCGGAAACGACGTAACCATTTTCCAGGGAGTGACACTGGGTGGCACCGGCAAAGAGAAGGGGAAGCGACACCCGACCATCGAGGACGGTGTCGTGATAGCGGTTGGCGCAAGCGTGCTCGGTTCAATTACTGTCGGCAAGAACTCAAAGGTCGGCGCTGGCGCGGTCGTTGTCTCCGACGTGCCGCCCAACTGCACAGTCGTTGGAGTCCCCGGGCGCGTGACTGTCTGCTCGGGCGAGCGCATCAGCCCGATAGATTTGCACCACGAGCGGTTGCCAGACCCGGTTCTCGACATGTTCGCGACAATCGAACGCAGGCTGGATCGCCTCGATCGAGCGATTAAGAAACAGAAAAAGCCGTAACAACTCAGACGCCGGTGTTCCGCCGGCGGGAAACAGCGCGATGCGCCCATCGACGGAGAGAGCAGTGTCAATACGCGTATACAATACGATGATCCGCGCTAAAGAGGAGCTTGTCCCGCGAGAGGCCGGCAAGATAACCATGTACGTTTGCGGGCCGACGGTCTATAACTACATCCACATCGGCAACGCGCGCACTTTTCTCAACTTCGACATGATCAGACGTTACCTGGAACGCCGTGGTTACGAGGTTACCTTCGCGCAGAACATCACGGACGTAGACGACAAGATAATCAACAAGGCAAAAGAACAGGGCGTTCCGCCTGAGGCGCTCGCTGAAAAGTACCGCGTTGCTTTTGAGGAGGACATGGCGGCCCTTGGAGTCAAGCCGCCTGACATCGCGCCGCGCGCGACAAAGCATGTCGCCGACATGCTCGAGGTCGTCAAACGCCTGGTGGACAGTGGCTACGCCTATGCGTCCGAGGGCGACGTCTATTTCGAGGTCGATAAGTTCGAGGGTTACGGCAATCTCTCCAGGCGCGCGCTCGACGAGCAGCAGCACATTCCCACAGGCGGGCCAGAGGTAGAGCGCAAGCGAGGATCGTGGGATTTCGCCCTCTGGAAGGCCGCCAAACCGGGTGAGCCTTCATGGGACAGCCCATGGGGTCCGGGGCGGCCCGGGTGGCATATCGAGTGCTCCACCATGTCCATGAAGTATCTCGAGGAAGGGTTCGACATCCACGGTGGCGGGCTCGACCTCGTCTTTCCACATCACGAGAACGAGATAGCGCAGGCTGAAGCGTACTCCGGCGGGCGGTTCGCGCGCTACTGGATGCATAGTGGAATGCTCAACATCGATCTGGAAAAGATGTCCAAGTCGCTCGGGAACATCAAGGCGTTGCGTGACGTGCTTGCCGAACACGACGCGGCTACCGTGCGCATGCTCATGCTGGGCACTCACTATCGCAGCCAGTTGAACTTCTCAGATGAAAGCCTAAATGACGCGCGCGCGTCTCTCGAGCGCATAAGCAACTGCCGGTTCAATCTCGAGGATGTCATCAGCAGAAGTGAGGGCGCGAAGGAAGATACGGCCCGAATCGACCGTGAGAACACGCTCGTGGATTATCTGAAAGACGCCAGACTCAAGTTCCTCGAACACATGGACGATGACTTTAACTCCGCCGCGGCCCTTGGCGTCCTCTTTGAGGTCATCCGAGAAACCAACACGTACACAAGCGAAGCAGGTGCGGCGGGCGTGTTTTGCTCCAGGCATATCTTGATGGAATGTCAGAAGACGATTGACGAAATGTGCGCTTACGTCGGACTGTTTCAACAATCGCCTGTCGTAACGACGACGCCGGCTGTGGACGCCGGTCCAACCCGCGAAGAACTTATTGACCTGCTGCTCCAGGTGAGACAGGCCGCGCGCGACATGAAGAGCTTTCAACTTTCCGACAGAGTGCGAGACGGTCTTGCCGACCTTGGCGTTCGTGTCGAGGATGTCGAGGACGGCTACCGCTGGCGCTTCGAGCGCTAGCCCGATTGTGCTATGCCAAATCTAAACAAGCAGTTCGGCGAAATCGACCAGGTCGAAGGGCGCAACCCCGTGATCGAGGCGCTTCGTGGACGCCGGAAAGTGCTCGAGATCTATATAGCGAGCGGGCTCGAGCGCTCCGAGCAGATTGACGAGATCATCCGCCTGGCCGGTCTCGCAAACGTAGCCGTCAAGGAAGCCCCTCGGACGCGAATCGATTCCATGGCCAGAACGAGCGCGCCACAGGGCGTAATCGCGTTTGTGTCGCTATTTGAGTTTGACGGCATCACCGACTTGCTTTTCCGCCTCGAGAACGTCGATCTCCCGCTCGTGCTCGCGCTGGACAACATACAGGATCCGCAAAATTTCGGGGCGCTGTTGCGGGTAGCGGACGCCGCTGGAGCGGACGCCGTCGTGATACCGGGAAGGCGCTCGGCGAGCGTTACCGCCACAGTCGCCAGCGCTTCGGCCGGCGCCGTCGAGCATGTCAGGGTAGCGCGCGTCGCAAGTCTCCCGGCCGCGCTGGAGCGGTTCAAAAGCGCGGGACTCTGGGTCGTTGGCGCTCATAGCGGTAGCGGTGTTCCGTACTATGAGTTTGATATGAAGACCCCGCTGGTTTTGGTGCTTGGCAGCGAAGGCAAAGGGTTAGGGCGCCTCGTTAGAGAGCGGTGCGACGAGCTCGTGAGTTTGCCGATGCGAGGCAGAGTGAGTTCGCTGAACGTGGCGACCGCCGGAGCGGTGTTGCTATACGAGGCCATCCGACAACGCACAAAATAGAGGAAGGGGAGGAAGGGGTCAGGCACCGTCTACCTTTCCGTCTACCGCTACGCGGTAGACGTTGCCTGACCCCTGGTTGCGGTAGACGGAAAGGTAGACGGTGCCTGACCCCTTTTTTCGACAAGGTGCTGTAGTATCATGATTGAAAGAATACGTCACCGTATTTACGGAACGGGACACCAGGCCGGCGTAGCTCAGTTGGTAGAGCAGCGCACTTGTAATGCGCAGGTCGTAGGTTCGACTCCTATCGCCGGCTCCACAAAATATTCTTCGAACCTACGGCATAACGGTTCTCAGCCATCTTTGAGTGCCGGGTTGTGCTTGCCGATATTCCTCAAAATAACGGTCGATTTATCGTCCCCAAACTCCCAGGTGAAGCGATAAAAATCCGTCACCCTTGAGGCATAGATTGCGCCTCTGATCCGTTCAGTTTTGAGCGACGGGTAGAACGGATCTTGAGTGAAAAGACTCAATTGTTTAGCGAATCTCTTCTTGATGTCCCGGGGGAGTTTTTCGAAGGCTTTGTCGAACCTATGCAGACTTGCGATTTTTTCCAGAGGCACGCGAACTGATGTCCTTCTTGAATTCATCCGTTGTCATTATAGTCAAGCGATTTGGATGGATTTCACTGCGTGTTTGCGGCGGGTTGACGCGACAGCGTCCTGACTCCCAAAAGTTAAGTGGACAGCGCCGAGGACTTTCGTTATACTTTCTTCACGACGATGACAAGAAGGGGCTGATGCTGTCCCTCACCCTGAGGTGCCAGATAAATTGGCGGAGCGTAGAATGGTTGCCGGCAGGGTTATCCATATCGGATAGTAGAGGGTGGCATTGTGCCACCTGTATTTTTTTGTGCATGAAACTATCGCAGGAGGTGTCGCTATAACTGGAAAGCTCAGGGTCAACGAAATGATCAGGTGCCCGTCTGTCAGGCTTATCTCGGATAGTGGTGAGCAGCTTGGCATCAAGCCTATCGAGGAGGCCCAGAGCATTGCCCTCGAGAAGGATCTGGACCTCGTAGAGGTGGCCCCGCAGGGGACGCCGCCCGTATGCAAGATCATGGACTATGGCAAGTTTTGTTATGAGCAGGAGCAGAAGCAGAAGGTGGCACGCAAGAAGCAGAGCGTGATCGTGGTCAAAGAGATGAAGATGAGGCCGAAGATTGACGTCCACGATTACGAGACCAAGAAGAAGCACGTAGTCAGGTTTTTGAGCCAGGGAAACAAGGTGAAGGTGACCATAATGTTCCGCGGGCGTGAGATGACTCACACGGAACTCGGGCTCAATCTCCTGAATCGCCTGGCGGCGGATGTAAGCGACATTGCGATGGTGGAAGCGAAGGCGAGGCTTGACGGGCGAAACATGCCGATGGTCCTCTCGCCGATTGCCGTCGTGGAGCCCAAAAAGGAGTGATTGTATGCCAAAAATGAAAACGCACAGGGGAGCGGCCAAGCGGTTTCGAGTAACTGGCAGGGGAAAACTGATGCGAAAGCACGCTTACAATGGCCACCTTTTTACCGATAAGAGCGCGAAGCGAAAGCACAGGCTGGACAGCCAGAGCGAGGTCTCTCCAGCGGACGACGCGACAATGCGTAAGACGCTGGGCGTTTCAAAGGCCAGATAACCGTCTTGTTTCAAAGAGATTAGCCGAGAAATTTTCAGGAGAGTTGATCATTATGCCAAGGACAAGCAACAGTGTCGCGACAAGGCAGCGCAGAAAAAAAGTGCTCAAGATGGCGCGAGGTTATCGCGGGCCAAAGAGCAAGTGTTTCAAGTCGGCGAACGAGCAGGTCATGCATTCGCTTCAATACGCGTACAGGGACAGGCGCGTCAGAAAGCGGGAGTTTCGCAAGCTGTGGATAAGCCGGATCAACGCCGCGGCCCGTGAGCACGGGATGTCTTACAACAAGTTCATAAATGGTCTGAAGTGCGCGGATGTCGAAGTCGATAGAAAAATACTTGCCGATATTGCCGTGCGTGACCCCGAGACGTTTGGGCAACTGGTCGAAGTGGCCCGTGGGGGCAAGCCTGGAAAGACAGCCGACAAGGCCAAGAGCGCTGGAAAAGCGGCTACGAAGGCCGCCGCGGCATCATCTAAAACCGCCAAAGCCACTGACGTTCCGGCCGCGAGCTAGCGCGTGAAGCATGAAACGCGGAGCATGATGAATTCAATCACAAGCCGTAACCATGAGGTGATCAAGCGCTTCAGGAAATTGAGGCGTAGGTCTTATCGAGACGAATTCGGGCTATTCATGGTTGAAGGGCTCAATCTGATCCAGGAGGGGTTGGACGCCGGCGCGAGGCTCAAGGAGATTGCCTGCGTTGGGGCCCGCGTGGAAGACATTACCTGCATCAGGGACCGCATGAACGAGCCTGTTCTTGCTCATGAGGTGAGCGAATCTCTCATGAATTTGATTTCCGACGTGGTGACGTCGCAGGGTATCATAGGCATCATGGAGCAGGTGAGCGTGAGTTACGACGAGCTGATCTCGTCAGACCTTTCCCTGTTGCTCGTGGCAGATCAGGTCCGGGATCCTGGAAATTTGGGAGCGCTTCTCAGGATAGCGGACGCGGCGGGTGTGGATGGTTTTATCATGACGGCGGGATGCGTGGACCTGTACAACCCAAAGGTAGTGCGATCGGCGGCCGGCTCGCACTTTCACGTCCCCGTGGCGAGAGACGTAGAGATCGGAGCTTTTCGAAGGGATTTGAGCGACAGGGTCAGGATGCTCGGGCTCGAACCGCGGGGAAACAAGCGTTATCTCGATGAAGATTTCACTCGCCCTATCGCGCTGGTGGTCGGGAATGAGGCTTTCGGAATAGCGGAGGAAAACCGAATGTTCTTAGACGAGACCGTGTGCGTTCAGATGCCCGGCAAAGCGGAGTCGCTCAATGTGGCCTCGGCTGCCGCGGTCGTTTTGTTTGAGGCGTTGCGGCAACGGCAAGGCAACGGCGGAGGCTGAAATGTCGGATGACTTGATTGAGAAGTTCAGGGAGCTCACGGCGGACAGGCCCCTGCTGTCATCGCTTGTCGATGAGGCCATGGCCTTAATCGAGAGCTCTGACACTCTGGAGCAGCTCGAGGACACGCGCGTAAAATTACTGGGAAAGAAAGGAACGGTAACCGCCGTCTTCAAGAGCCTGGGCTCGCTTTCTCCCGAAGAGAAGCCGGTGGTCGGCGAGATAGGAAACGTCTTGCGCGCTCTGGTGGAACAGGAGCTTGCTCGCAAGGTTGAGCAGTTGATCGCGCTGGAGGTGGAACAGCGTCTTCGGCGCGAGGCCATAGACGTAACATTGCCGGGCAGGAGGCGCCCATTCGGTCATAAGCACTTGATCTCGCAGGTCATTTCTGAAGTTACAGACATATTCATGAGCCTCGGATACCGTGTCGTGACCGGTCCGGAGGTTGAGCTCGACTACTATAATTTTGAAGCGCTGAACCAGCCCCCTTATCATCCCGCGAGATCTTTGCAAGACACGCTGTACGTGAAACGGAAAGATCAGTTCAGTGACAGTCGCGAGGACATAATGCTTCGGACTCACACTTCGCCGGTGCAGATCAGGGTGATGGAGACCGAACGGCCGCCGCTGTACGTGATCAGTCCGGGAAAGGCTTATCGCAAGGATGAGGTGGACGCCACGCACTCTCCGGTATTCCACCAGGTCGAAGGCTTCGCGGTGGGTCGGGGAATTACCATGGGCGACCTCAAGGGCACGCTGGAAGTGTTTGTGAGAAAGATGTTTGGCGATGGGCGCGACGTGCGTTTCAGGCCGCACTTTTTCCCGTTCACCGAGCCGAGCGCCGAAGTGGACGTGTCGTGCTATGCGTGCGAGGGCTCGGGGTGTGCTTTGTGCAAGGGCGTCGGCTGGCTCGAGATACTTGGTTGCGGCATGATCGATCCGAACGTGTTCGAGTACGTTGGATACGATCCAGAGGAGTTCACGGGCTTTGCCTTCGGCGTAGGCATCGAGCGTATCGCGATGATGAAATACAACATTGATGACATGAGGGTTTTTTACGAGAACGACGCGCGCTTCCTGGCGCAATTCTAAAAAGGCATAATGGGGTCAAACCATTTTATGCGTTTTGCGGCAGATAAATGGGAGTACGTATAGAAACGCATAAAATGGTTTGACCCCATTATGCCTTTTGAACGAAAGGGTGCTTTTTGAGGGTTTCACTCGAGTGGCTCAAAGAATACGTTGATATATCGATGACAGCGCAGGAGCTGGCCGATGCTTTGTCGATGTCCGGCACCGCGGTGGACAGGGTGCTGACTCTCGACGGAGGCGTCACCGGCGTAGTGGTTGCCCGCGTAGTCGAAGTCAAGCCTCATCAGAACGCCGACAATTTGCGCATTGCCGTGGTCGATGACGGAACATCCGTTCGTGAGATAGTCTGCGGAGCGCCCAACCTCGAGGCGGGAATGATGAGCCCGTTCGCCCGGGAGGGCGCGATGCTTCCCGCCGTATCCACGAAACCGTTGCGTAAAGCCCGCATCAGGGGAGTCGAAAGCGACGGCATGCTGTTGAGCGCCGTGGAACTGGGAATCAGCGACGAACGCGCGGGCATACTCGAACTTCCGCCCGACACGCCATTGGGGGTCGATCTGTCTGATATTTTGCCGCTGGAGGATGTCGTACTGGATCTGGAGATTACCCCGAACCGCCCCGATTGCATGTCGATGACAGGCGTCGCGCGCGAGGTCTCCGCTCTGACAGGCGCCCCCATTCACATGCCCGTCGCCGGCCCGCGTGAGAAGGTGTCTAAAGCAGGAGAGTTTGCCACAATTATTGTTGAGGACACGGAGGGATGTCCGAGATACACCGCCATGGCTGTCACAGGCGTAACCATCGGGCCATCTCCGGCGTGGATGCAGAGGCGCTTGATGGCGGCTGGAGTTCGACCCATAAGCAACGTGGTGGACGTGACAAACTATGTGTTGCTCGAGACCGGTCAGCCGCTGCACGTGTTTGACCTGGATCTGCTGTCCGGGAAGAGTATTGTCGTTCGCAGGGCGAGGCCCTCCGAAATTATGCGAACCCTCGATGGCGTTGACAGGAGCCTGGATGACCGTTCACTGGTGATTGCCGACGCGGATAAGCCGGTAGCGCTGGCCGGCATCATGGGGGGTGAGGGCTCTCATGTCACGGATCACAGCACGAATCTACTGATAGAGTCCGCGCACTTTGATTCCACATCGATACTTCTGACTTCTAGGCGGCTTGGCATCAGAACTGAGGCATCCGCGCGATTCGAGCGCGGTGTTGACCCTTCCGGAACGTCATTTGCCGCGATGAGGGCGTCGCGCCTTATCGTTGAGCTTTCTGGAGGACGGCTGGCTGAAGGCGAGATTGATGTCTATCCGGCGCCCGTCCCGCCACGCAAGATATTTCTCCGCCCCGGGCGTGTAAACTCGGTTCTTGGGACTGACATAGCGGCGTCGGAGATGACGAAGATTCTGAAAAGCCTGGGCGCGGGTGTCGAAAAAGGCGAGGCGCTATCCGTGACTGTGCCAACGTACAGGAGAGACCTCGAGCGAGAGATCGATCTCATAGAGGAAATCGCCAGGGTTTGCGGGTACGACAGGATACGTGAGTCACTGCCGGTCGGTGGTGGCGTCAAAGCAGGACCAACGCGCGAGCAGTCGCTTTTTTCAACGCTCGTCGATACGCTCGTGGCACAGGGGCTGTCACAGGTCGTGACTTATTCGTTTATGAACCCCGGTGACCTGGACTCACTCGAGATTCCAAAAAGCGATGAACGCCGCCGCGTTGTGGCACTGCTCAATCCACTTGCCGAAACCGGAGAGGTGATGAGGACGACGCTTGTCCCGGGCCTTTTGCGCGTCGCCGCCGGCAACATCAACAGGGGCAAACGCGATCTGTCGCTCTTCGAGACGGGAAGAGCGTTTATCGCGCGCGGAAAGGACGAGCTTCCTCGAGAAATCGAGTCGATCGCCCTTCTGCTGTGCGGTAGCGCCGATGAGGCCGGGTGGTCTCGCGAGAACCGGGCTTTTGACTTCTTTGACTTAAAGGGAGTTATCGAGAATCTGGGGCTCAGCCTTGCGGTCGAGAAGCTCGAGTTCGATACGGGCCGCGAGCCTTTCCTGGCCGCCGGCCGCGCGGCAAGCGTTATGATCGACGGCAATGTCGCCGGATACATAGGCCAGCTTCACCCGCGGGTGGCGGCGGCCTATGACATCGATGGCGAGTTTTACATCGGGGAGATATTAACTGAAATTTTCGTGGAGTCCGGCATGTCTCGTGTTTACAATCCCGTGGGGCGGTATCCCGGGGTCAAGGTTGATATTGCCGTTGTAGTGGAAGAGAACCTCGGTGCGCGGGTGGTTGAAGAATCGATACGGGAGTCTGGTGGAACCCTCCTCGAGTCCGTCAGGCTCTTTGATGTTTATCGCGGCCCGCAGGTCGCCGGCGGCAAAAAGAGTCTGGCGTACGCGCTCGAATTTGGATCGTCGAGCGGCACTCTTACAGACGAGCAGGCGCACGCCGAGCTCAAAGAGATAATTGCCGGTCTCGAAAAGAATCTTGGCGCGTCGATACGGGGCCGGGAGCGGGAAGGTGAAGATTCTTGAGGCTCGGGGTAATGGGGGGCACGTTCGACCCCATTCACATCGGTCATCTGATGGTGGCCGAAGAAGCTCGTTTCCGCTTTGGGCTCGACCGCGTGATCTTCGTCCCATCAGCGCGTCCGCCTCACAAGGCGGATATTCCCAACAGCCCTCCTCTGGATCGCAAACGGATGGTGGAGCTCGCCATAAACGGCAACCCATTTCTGGAGATGTCGGAGATAGAGCTGGACCGCGAGGGCCCATCTTACACGATAGACACGCTTCGCGAGCTGCGTCGCATCAACGGCGAGGACGCCGAGCTGTACTTCATTATCGGCGCTGACGCGATGTCTGAGATACTCACGTGGAAGGAACCGGAAGATGTCCTCGCGGAGAGCGAGTTCATAGTGGCGACGCGGCCTGGTTGCTCTCTGGACAGGCTGCGCGACGCGCTCCCAGCTGGCGCTGATGCCATGAAAAGCGTTTATTGCATGGAGATTCCGGCGCTTGCCATCAGCTCGACAGACATACGATCCCGCGTTCATGACGGGCGCCCCTTTCGGTACCTGGTTCCCGACGCGGTCTTGGAATACATAAAAGCGAATGGCTTGTACCAGTGAAAAACGCATAATTTTGTTGTAGGAGTCAATGGATCTCCGCAACGCGCCGGCAACACGTATTTTCTTCTTTTTGCTGTGCTCGAGCGTTGCGCGGAGCTGGGCGCGCGAACCGAGATGATCCACGTGATGGACGCGCTCGAGGGACAGGAGGCGCCGTATTGCGTCGCGTGCGCGACTCCGTGCCCGGAGACGTGCCATACCTTTGCCGGACTTGCTGACGCGTATGACCTGTTGCGCGACGCGGATGCCCTGGTGGTTGGAAGCCCTGTTTACTTTGGGACGGTCAGTGGCCAGCTTAAGGCGTTCTGGGACAAGAGCAGGAACCTGCGGGGCGAGAAGGCGTTGATAAACAAGCCTGGAGGCGCGGTGGCGGTTGGCGCGAGCAGGTTCGGCGGGCAGGAAACCACGATCAGGGCGATTCAGGATATCATGCTGGTTCACGGCATGCGCGTTGTCGGAGACGCGTCGTCGGCTTCGGGCGCGGGACATCAGGGGGTGGCCGCGCAACGCCCGTCCGGCGAGGATCGGGTGGCGCTGGAGCGCGCCAGGGTGCTTGCCGAGGCGCTGGTCGAAGCGATACGTAAAGAGGTTTAAATGCTCATCCGCGAGCGGATAGAACAGATCGAGAAGGAGGTGCTCTCGCCGCGCGCCGCGCGCGTTGTGGACAGCAAAGGCAGGGAACGCGCCGAGAAGCCTTGCTCGATCCGCACGGAGTACCAGCGCGATCGTGACCGCATAATCCATTGCAAGTCCTTCAGGCGGCTCAAGCACAAGACACACGTTTTTCTCGCTCCAGAGGGGGATCATTACCGCGCGCGTCTTACTCACACTATGGAGGTCGCGCAGGTTTCCCGTACGATATCTCGGGCTATCGCTCTCAATGAGGATCTGACAGAGGCTATCGCGCTCGGGCACGACCTGGGACACACGCCGTTTGGCCACATAGGAGAGAGCGCTCTTTCCTCGTTTGGTTCTGAGCAGTTCAAGCATAACGTCCAGAGCTTGCGTGTGGTGGAGACGCTCGAACGTGATGGCAAAGGCCTCAACCTGACCTGGGAAGTCAGAGATGGCATTCTGAATCACACTGGCGCGCAGACGCCCGTGACACTCGAAGGCCAGGTCGTGCGCCTGGCCGACCGCATCGCGTACATCAACAGCGACATTGACGATGCGCTGCGGGCGGGATTGCTCACAGCAGGTGATCTTCCACAAGGGCCGGTAGGCGCGCTCGGTTTGACTTCGAGCCGGCGGATCGACTTTCTTGTTCACGACGTGGTAGAGACCAGCGCTAACGCCGATACTGTCAGCATGAGCTGTGAGACCTGGGCGTTCATGGACGAATTGCGCGATTTTCTCTTTGAGAACGTATATATCGGTTCTGTGGCAAAGGCTGAAGAAAGTAAGGCGGTCAGGGTTCTGAGCTCCCTCGCGAATTATTACCTCGAGCACCCTTCAGTTTTGCCGCCCGAGTTCCAGCCGGAGTTCACAGACGAGCTGACAATCAAGGTGTGTGATTACATAGCCGGAATGACTGACCGCTACGCCCTGAGCAAGTACAAGCAGTTTTTCCTGCCACGATCCTGGATGGTTGATTGACAGAAGCGTAAGGCGGAGAGAAGTGTCCACTGGCGGCAGAATCAAAGACTCTGACATAGAAGCAGTGCGTGAGCGCACAGACATAGTTCAGGTTGTCTCCGAGTACGTGTCCCTCAAGAGGGCCGGCCGGGAGTTTCGCGGGCCGTGTCCGTTTCACCAGGAGAAGGATCCGTCGTTTTATGTGAACCCCGCAAAGGAGGTTTATTTCTGCCATGGGTGCAAGGCGGGCGGGGGAGTCTTCAACTTTGTAATGCAGATGGAAGGACTTAGCTTTGTCGAAGCGGTCGAGCGGCTCGCGGATCGCATCGGCTACCAGTTGACTTATGCCGCCGCGTCGCAAGGAGAGGTTGATGACCGTCTCGAGAAAGACAGGTTGTTCAAGCTGAACCAGACGGCATCAGACTATTTTCATTACAACTTCAACGAGACGCCAGGTGCCGCGCCGGCGCGTGATTACTTTGCCGGTCGCGGCTTCACCTCTGAGATCATCGAGGAGTTCGGAATCGGTTTCGCGCTGCCCGGATGGGACAACCTCTCCGGATTCCTCGCGAAAAAAGGTTTCAAAGAGAAGGAAATAATATCGGTTGGGCTGGCGCGCGAACGCTCACAGGGCGCTCATGCCGGCGGCCGCGGCATATACGACATCTTCAGGAACAGGGTGATGTTCCCGATTCTGGATCATCGCGGTCGAGTGGTCGCTTTTGGCGGCAGGCAGATTCCTGGATCGTCCGACGAGGAAGGTCCCAAATACCTGAACTCTCCCGAGACCCCTATCTACCGGAAGGGCCGCGTGCTGTATGGGTTTTATCAGTCGAGGCAGGCTATTCAGGATTCCAGGGACGCTATAGTTGTCGAGGGTTATACCGACCTTCTGGCGTTGCGGCAGGCCGGCGTCTTGCCCGTTGTCGCCGCGCTTGGCACCGCGCTTACAGAGCACCACTTCGAATTGCTTGGGCGTTTCTGCGATCGGGTTTATCTTTCATTTGACGCTGATCGCGCCGGGAGTGAGGCGGCCAGGCGTGTTCTCGAGTTCTTCAATCGGTTCAGCATAGAAGTTTTTGTGGTCACGCTCCCGGAGGGCGAGGATCCGGCGACGCTCGTGGAGAAGGGTGGCGCACACGCTTTCAGCGACCTGCTGGCCAGTGCCGATTCCCTGCTCGATTATTCGATCGAGAAGATAATCGAGTCGATGGACATTTCGACCGCCATATCCCGGCAGCGCGCGCTGCAGGCATGCGTACCGGTGCTCACCAGGGTCTCTGGAGACGATATGCGACCGGTGCGCAATGAGCTCGTCCGGAAGATCGCGAGCGTGCTCGACATGCCGGAAGAGACGGTACAGATATTTGTGAGGAACGCGTTGCGCCCCCCCGGCGCCCGCGCTCGTGACATGGCAGATCCCGCCCGGGTCGGCGTAATGGGAGATAAGGTGGAAAAAGAAGCGTTGAGAGTGCTTCTGCACGATCCGGCAACGTTGCTCGAGCAACAACATCTGGACGATGATTTCTTCACGGATCCCTCTCACAAAAAAATATTGGCGATTCTAAAGGAATTTCCGGTCTGTGACGAAGAAGTTTTACGGGTAGAATATGATATTTTCTTAAGGCGCAAAATTTCAGTGATTGATGATGAGGGTTTGCGGAGCCGCATCATGGAACTTCTGGTAGAGTCTCCTCCGGAGTGTAATCCCGGCTATGAGAAAAAAGTGTTCGACAAGTTGATGTACATGTTTCTAAAGCGTCGGAAGCAGAAAATAGAAGTTGATATCAGAAAGACGAACAAGAAACTCGAGCCGAAAAAATATGATGGTCTTTGCGAGCAGTTGCTCGAACTTCAACAGTTGATACGAGAATCACAACTGACTGGTTAAATAGCGCGTCGGGGTAGCGATTGACAGGGTGATGGCACAGAAGTTATGGGTGAAGAGTGGAAAGATCTTGATATAGAAGAAGTGCGTGAGCTTGCGGTTGCGGGCAAGGAGAGGGGGGGCCTGTCAATCGATGAAATAATCGAGCAACTTAAGGCCATAGAGCTGACTCCCGACCAGATGAACGGCGTTTTTGTGTTGCTCTCGGACATGGGCATCGAGATTACGGATGATGCCGAGGATGAGATCAAGGAGGAGATGAAAGAGGAGAAAATCAATGAGGCGCGAGGCGGCGCCGCTATAAAGATTGATCTCTCGACCTCGACTGTTACGAACGACCCCGTGCGAATGTATTTGAAAGAGATCGGCAAGGTGTCGCTACTCAAGGCGGAGCAGGAGGTGTATCTCGCCAAGCGCATAGAAGCAGGCGAGGATGCCAGTGCGCGGCTCGTGGGCGAAAACAAACTCAGCGATGAGAAGATTGAGGAGTTGCAGACGATAGAAGCCAACGGACTCGACGCGAAAAGCAAGCTTGTGGAGGCAAATCTCCGATTGGTAGTAAGCATCGCGAAACGATACATGGGCCGCGGCATGCTTTTCCTGGATCTTATACAGGAGGGAAACCTTGGTTTGATCAGGGCGGTCGAGAAGTTTGATTACAGCAAGGGCTTCAAATTCAGCACGTATGCGACCTGGTGGATCAGGCAGGCCATTACGCGTGCCATAGCCGACCAGGCACGCACTATTCGCATCCCCGTGCACATGGTGGAAACCATCAATAAGCTTGTCAGAGTACAGCGCCAGTTGCTCCAGGACCTGGGGAGAGAGCCGTTACCCGAAGAGATTGCCAGGGAGATGGAGCTCACGCCGGAGAAGGTCCGTGATATATTGAAGGTTACGCAAGAGCCTGTTTCCCTTGAAACTCCGATAGGAGAGGAAGAGGACAGCCATCTCGGCGATTTCCTGGAGGATTCGGACGCGGAGGTGGCAATTGACGTGGCCGCTTCCAAACTTCTGCAGGAGCAACTGGATGAAGTTCTGGACGACCTTACACCGCGGGAGAAGCAAGTCATACAGTTCAGGTTTGGCCTGCTCGATGGTCAAACGCGGACTCTTGAGGAAGTAGGAAGTGTTTTCAACGTCACTCGCGAGCGTATCAGGCAGATCGAGTCTAAAACTCTCTCCAAGTTGCGACATCCCTCGATAAGCGGAAAGCTCCGTGACTACATCGAAGAGTGATAAGCCACCTATTGGGGGGTAGACCCCTGGTTGCGGTAGACGCAGCGGTAGACGGTGCCTGACCCCTGACGTTTGACGTGTTATCAAAACAACAATGGAGGGAACATGGCAGAGTTGAAGGGTTCAAGGACTGAAAAAAACCTCATCACATCGTTCGCGGGGGGAGTCCCAGGCGCGCAACCGCTACACGTACTTCGCCGGACAGGCGCGCAAGGACGGCTATATGCAGATCGCGGCGATATTCGAGGAGACCGCCAATCATGAGAAGGAGCACGCCAAACGTTTTTTCAAGTTTCTCCAAGGTGGTGAGGCGACTGTCAACGCCGCGTTTCCCGCCGGCGTAGTCGGCACGACGAGCGAAAACCTCAAGGCCGCGGCCGTCGGTGAGAACCTGGAGTGGACGACGCTTTATCCTGGCTTCGCAAAAGTCGCCCGCGAAGAGGGCTTCGAGGAAATAGCGAAGGTCTGGGAGGCAATCGCGGTGTCTGAGAGGCAGCACGAGAAGCGTTATATCGGCTTGTTGGCGAACGTCGGGGCGGGAACGGTTTATGGAAAAGACCAGCCTGTGGTCTGGCGCTGTCTCAACTGCGGCTACCTGCACGAAGGCAAAGAGGCGCCCGAAAGCTGCCCGGCGTGTTTGCACCCGCGCGACTACTACGAACTGCTGGTGGAGAACTGGTGAACCGTCCCATAGATATCCTGGCATTCGAAGCTCGCGCAGATATTCATGCAGAATAACATCAGGTCGGTGACCGTGGCGTACATGGAGGTGCCGTGCTGCTACGGGCTGGTGCATCTGGCGCACGAGTCCTTGAAGGAGTCGCGCAAGGACATCCCGCTGACCATCATCAAACTTGGAATAAAAGGGGATGTCGTTGATACCGTCGAGGTTCAGGACGTGGAGGAGAGTTGACGGCGAACCTCGTCTGCCCCGGCCAGAATACCCTCTTCTGGAAGCCGGAGGACGTCTTCGAGACCCCGTGCCCGGCGTGCGGATACAACGTGGAGTTCTTCAAGGGCGACCCGACCCGCAAGTGCCCTGAATGCGGCTTCCGCTTTCCAAACCCGAGGCTGGACATGGGTTGCCTGGAGTGGTGTCCATACGCAGACAGGTGCGCCGCGGCACTGGCCGATGGCGGAGTCGTTGGCAGGCAGATCGGCGAAGAAGAAGAAGAGGCGAAAGACGATTGACGCTCCCCGATCCGCGGCCAGCATCCAGACACTCGAGAGCGAACACGTTCAGACCACCACCGACTCTTTCTAAGGCGCATTTTTTGCGCCATCGCGTCGCCTTCTTTATAATTAGAGAGCGTACTGCGGATTCTACCGCTCCCCGGTAGCTCAATCGGTAGAGCAACTGGCTGTTAACCAGTGTGTTGCAGGTTCGAGTCCTGCCCGGGGAGCCACTTCACACAAACGAACTTCAGGCCAAATTGGACGGACACCAGGTCTACTACAAGGCCGAGGTCGAAGAGTTCTGCAAGGTATTCTACAAACCGCGACAAAATCAAACGCCCACCGACCACGCCAGGATGAACGCATGCATTGATCCGGCCGTGAATCGTTACAAAGGACTTGAGGAAGAAGTCCGGGAGGAGTTCCGGAAGACGCTGGTCGCTTTCAGAAACCTTTATTCTTTCATGTCGCAGGTGATCCCCTTCCAGGACTCCGATTTGGAAAAGCTGTACTCATACGTCCGGTTTCTGCTTACCAAACTGCCGAGAGATAACCGGGGACCGATCTATGACTTTGATGATGACGTGGCGCTCAAGTTTTACCGTTTGCAAAAGATCGGTGAGGGCTCCATCGTCATGGAGCCGGGAGCCCGATACGAGGTATCGGGGCCGACGTCTGTGGGCACCGGCGTCGCTCGAGGTGATGAGATCGAGCTGTCCAGGCTCATCGACCTTCTCAATGAGCGGTTCGGAACGGAGTTCAAGCCGGGTGATCAATTGTTTTTCGAATCGATACGCGAGGACGCCGTGGCCGACAGCAGCCTCCGTCAAGCCGCGCTCGCCAACACGATGGAGAATTTCGGTTACGTCTTCCGCAAAGCCTTGGAGGGGCTTTTTATCGACCGCATGGAGCAGAACGAGGAGATTACGGCAAAATTCATGAACGAGGATCAATTCCGCGAGGCTGTCAGCCAACATCTCCTCAAGGAGGTCTACAAGAAGATCCGGGAGGAGGCGTAGGGACACGGCATGCCGTGCCCCTACTTGAAACCCAGGTAGTAGAGACGGTTGAAGTCCACCTTGACGAGGCCGGCAACCGCATGGCGTTCTATCTCCTCGCGCACCGCCCGGTTGAACGTGTCAAGGTACTCGTCGGTGATCTCTACGTCGTAACAGGCGCGCCCCGCGAAGCACTGAGCCGCGCCGGTGCTGAAGATTCCAAACGCCTCGCTCACCGTGAACTCGTTGACCTCATACTCCAATTCGATGTGGCGGGTAGCAAAATCGTGTTTCTCGAAAAACGCCTGATAGGCGCCAATATCCGGCAGGTGCCACCATGGGTTGTGCCAGTGCTCGAACGTCGGCTTGATTTCCGGCGCTTGAGCCACTGCCGCCACGATTTCGTTGAACCAGGGCGCGAAATCGGGCGTGGAAGGGCAGGCAAGGCCCAGGCGTCCACCCGGCTTGAGTCCGCTGTGCATCCTGTCGACCGCGCCATTGGCATTCGCGAACCACTGCATGGTCGAGTTGCAGAAAACGACATCAAACTTTTCCGCGTACTCCAGGTCTTCGGCCGCCACGCGCCTGAATTCAATCTCCGGATACTTTTCGCGCGCTTCCTCGATCATTCCCCCTGATATGTCAGTGCCGACGACCCGTCCGCCGGTCGCATCAGTTAGCAATCGCGTGAGATGTCCCGGACCGCAGCCTACGTCGAGCACTGATTCTCCGGCCCGTGGCGCGAGCAACTCGATCAGTTTCCGCGCCGCCTTTTGCTGCACGAGTGATTTTTTGCCGTACTCATCTGAAACCGTGTCGAACGTTTGGTCGTTCACGTCAAGCATCCTTTCCGAAAAAGCGTAAAATCATTATATCGGGTCGACAGGCGCAACGTGCGAGAGCGGAGGTCACAGTGGAAGAAGTTCGTAGTGGTGAAGGATACATAGAGGCTGGCAGCGGTCCGCCAATAGTGATGCTACCAGGCATGGAAGGGTCTGGTGAGTTCTGGAGGCGCCAGGTGGAGACGCTCTCGTCATCGTATCGGGCGGTGTCGTGCGACCTGGCGGTTCGAAAGCCTTCTGTGTCCAGCACGATAGCGGATTATGCCGCGGATGCTCTTCAGAAAATGGAATCGCTCGGCATCGACAAGGCTGTATTGGTCGGCGAGTCGATGGGCGGGATGATAACTCAGCACATCGCGATCAACCACCCCGAGCGGGTTTTAGGGATTGTGTTGTGCAACACCACGGACAGGCCTCGCCGCGGGGGTTTCGGCTTTAACGTGTTCACGCTCGCGACATTGGCGAACCAGCTCGCGCTTTTTCCCTTGCTGACGGACGGGCAGCGCAGGCGTCTTCTTGCGTGGGTAGGCCGCCACCGCGGTTTTATCATGGATCCGACGCCAGGCAACGAAAAGCTCATCGATTACCTGTTCGCGCACGGGCTCGACTGCGGGGGGCCTTCGTACCTGGACAAGGTCATCGCGATGAGCAAGGTGCGATACACCGAGTCGCTCTCGAGCATAGCCGTTCCCGCGCTCATTATCAGGGGGACGGAGGACAGGCTGTTTGGCCCGGAGACGGCGATGGAACTGGCCGGCAGGATACCCCGCGCCGAGATCGCCTTGATAGATGGCGGGGGCCACTGCTGTCCGTACACGATGCCGGAAGAGACCACCGGCGCGATACGCTCGTGGCTCATCGGATCCGGCCTGGAGTCGTAGCGACGCGCGAAACTCGTCACGGTTGTCACCGGACGATTGCGCGCGGAACTCGACACACACATCGACACACACACCTGCATTGACATTGATCATACTTCATCGCCTGAAACATCTGTAATGCTACATATTCAGGCAGGCAGACGGATGAGCCATTACCGCAGAATTGCTCGCGAAGGATAATCTCGCGGTCGAATAGAAGGTCTCAATGGGCAAGCTTAGCAACATTGAAAGGCGATATCTCGAGAACACTTTTTCAAGCCGGGTGACATTCGACGAGACAGAGCGCCGCATCTACGGACACGATATTGGCGCCATCCCGAGGCTTATACGGCCTTTCACGGGGCATAACCTGCCCGACGCCGTTGTCCAGCCAGAGTCAGAGGAAGAACTTGCGACGCTCGCGCGCTGGGCAGGCGAGAACGGCGTGCCGCTGGTGCCCCGCGGGAAGGCGACTTCCGGTTACGCCGGCGCCGTGCCAACCAGGGGTGGCGTCGTTGTTGACTTTTACAGGATGGGCCGCATGATGTCTGTCGACGCGGTAAAAACGGAGGTCATGGCGCAGCCGGGGATAACCTGGGAGAGGCTGGATCAGGAGCTCGAGCGCGAGGGTTTGACGTTGCGGTTGTATCCGAGCAGTTACCCTTCGTCAACGGTTGGTGGATGGCTGGCCCAGGGCGGCGCAGGTTTCGGGAGTTATGAGTTCGGTTACTTCAAGGAGAATGTGGTGTCCGCGCGAGTCGTGCTTCCGAGCGGCGAGGTTCGCGTTGTTCACGTTTGTAGGGCAGGACGCGGAAGCTGTCCGGGCGGCGCTCAACGGGCTCGCGGACGCGTCCGGGGCGTTTATCCTCAGCGACGATATCGCCTGGCACGAGTGGGAGAACCGCTTCAAGATAATGCTCATCAAGCGTCTCGGGCCATCGCTTGTTCCCGCCGAGGTCATCGTGCCGGTGAGCCGGTTGGGTGTCACAATGGCTGAGATCGAGCGCAAGGTGGCTCACCCGGTTCTCAAGGAAGGAATCATAGTGCGTGAGGGGCCGTCCGGAGAGCCGGAGGCCGTGCTGTTGGGTTTTATACCCGCCGACGAGCGCTCCTGGCGCTTCAACCTCATGTTCGGGCTTTCATTATCGATCATGAATATCGCCGTGAAGAACGGAGGGCGCGTGTACGCCACCGGCCTCTACTTCTCGAGAATGACCGACGAGGTGCTTGGCGCGGCGCGCGCTCAAAAGCTTCGCTCGTACAAGCGGAGCGTTGACCCGACCGGAATCATGAACCCGGACAAGGTTACCGGCGCTGGCGTACTGCCACTGATGGTAAAGATGGGAAGCGTATTCGAGCCTGTCGCGCGCTTGATGGGGAACGCGGTCGCCTCACGCGTTGGTGAGAGGATATCAAAGCCGGTACGGGGGATTCCACCGGACGTGGCGTGGTACGCCTATGCGTGTTCCCAGTGCGGTTACTGTGTGGATTCGTGCACAGAGTTTCACGGGCGCGGCTGGGAATCGCAGAGTCCAAGGGGCAAGTGGTTCTGGTTGCGCGAGTTCATGGAGGGCCGGGTCCGATGGGATCAAAAGATGGTCGACAACTTCCTGGTGTGCACCACCTGTGAGACCTGTGATTTTCGTTGCCCCGAGGGCCTTCCAATCGAGTCTTCCTGGATGAAGATGCGCGGCGAGCTCGTGCATCGCAAGAAGATGATGACGTTCCCGCCGTTCGAAATCATGGCCGCCGCCGTCGAGTCGCAAGGTGACATCTGGGCAGGATACAGAAAAGATCGCGCTAACTGGTTCCCCGAGGATCTGGTTTCCAGGCACGGCCCTGGGGGGAAAGCCCCGAACGTGTATTTTGCCGGGTGCACCGCGAGCTATGTGGAGAACGACATCGGCATGGCGACGGTCAGGTTGCTCGACCATGCTGGTGTGGAGTTCACGTACCTTGGAGAGAAAGAGAACTGCTGCGCCACCCCTATGTTGGTGGCCGGCAAATGGGACCTGTTCGAGGCTACAATGCGTCGGAACATTAGCGCCGTCAAGGAGGCCGGGGCCGACACGGTCATATCATCATGCCCCGCGTGTGACCTGATGTGGCGGCAGGTCTATCCCGAGTGGGCGAAGAAGCTCGGCATCGACTACGGAATAACCGCCAGGCACTACAGCGAGATAGTGGCCGAGAAGATAAAAGACGGGAGCTTTTCATTTCCAGGGGAAGGCGCGGCGGAATCTGTCACCTTCCACGACTCGTGTCATTTCGGCCGCGCGTCAGGTATCTTCGATCCGCCCCGCGAGCTCATCGAGGCGGTGCCCGCCCGGCTCGTTGAGATGGCCCACTGTCGTGAAGAGTCCTTGTGTTGCGGCTCTGTGCTGACGCTCATCAAAGATCCGCCGGTGGCCGCGGAAATCGGGAAGATCCGCCTGGACGAGGCGGTTGAGACGGGAGCGCGGAAAGTGCTCGCGCTCTGTCCGTGCTGCGAGTTCCAGTTGCGCGTCACGGCGGAGAAGAAAGATTTGCCAATTGAGGTCGAGGACCTCGCTCGCTTCGCGGCATCTCGGCTGGGCTACGATTTTCCCGATCCACAAAGTGAAGTACTGGCGCAGTGGGCCGTTTTCGAGGTTATGATAGCGTTGATGACCCCGGAGGGTTTCGCGGAACTGATGTGCGCGATGTGGCCTGAACTTATCGACGCCATGCCGTTTAAGATGGGCCCGATGATGCGCTTGATGGGCAAGGCGCCCGGCGCGCTCAACATGATGAAGCCACTGTTTCCCGTGCTCTTCCCAAAGCTTCTTCCAATGATGTTGCCGAAGGTGATGCCGGTCTTGCTCGAGCGTGTCGCCGCGCGTATTCCCATGCCTGATTACATGAATGAGCAAATGGGCGACATGATGCCGAAGGTAATGGGCAACCTTATGCCGCACATGATCGGTGACGTAGTTCCGCTGATCACGGTGCCCATGATAGAGTACCTGAACGGTTAGCCGTCATTGGGCGAACCCGCGTGTTCGCCACCGCGGTTCCACGACAGGGAAATCATGGACAAAGAATTCGACATTCGAGAAATAGAGGGCGTCTCCGACGAGGATGCGGCGCGCAGGCTCTCAGTCGAGGGATACAACGAGTTGCCCGGGGCTCAGAGGCGCGGCATTCTCGCGATAGCGTTTGACGTCATTCGCGAGCCGATGCTCCTGCTGCTCGTCGCGGTAGGGGCGATATACATGAGCCTCGGAGACCGCAAGCAAGCCGCCGTACTTCTCACATTCGTCATGGTGGTCATCGGTATCACTTTGTACCAGGAGAGGAAGACCGAGCGCGCGCTGGAGTCGTTAAAAAATCTTTCCAGCCCCAGGGCGAACGTTATCAGATCCGGCGAGCAGAAGAGGATCGCCGGCCGCGACGTCGTTGTCGGCGACATGCTTCTCTTAGCTGAAGGCGATCGCGTTCCCGCGGATGCCGTCCTGATTTCTTGCGCCAGCCTCTCAGTTGACGAGTCGCTCTTGACGGGTGAATCCGTTCCCGTCGGCAAGACACAACACGGGACCGAAACCGACATTGAGATGGGTCGTCCGGGCGGCGACAACTTCCCGTTCGTCTGGTCAGGGACGCTTGTCGTGCAGGGGCGTGGCGTGGCCCGCGTGTTTGCCGTCGGTTCCAGCGCCGAGATGGGAAAGATCGGGAAAGCCCTGCAGGCGATCAAGCCCGAGCGGACGCCTCTCCAGAGAGAGATACGAATGGTCATGCGAAACATCGCGCTATCAGGGGCGGTGTTGTGCGCGATGGTCATCGTGGTGTACGGGCTCACAAGAAATGAACCCAACCACTGGCTCACCGGTTTTCTGGCCGGTCTTACACTGGCGATGGCCATGCTTCCCGAGGAGTTTCCCGTGGTGCTCACTATTTTTCTCACCACCGGAGCGTGGCGAATATCAAAGAAAGAAGTTCTCGCGCGAGAGGTGCCGGCGGTCGAAACCCTCGGTCTGGCTACCGTGCTGTGCGTGGACAAGACCGGCACGTTGACACACAACCGCATCTCCGTGAGCAGGCTGATCTCCGGCGTCAGGCAGTACAATCTCGCCGATCACAAGCGCGAGCCGCTCCCGGAGGAGTTCCACCAGCTGGTCGAGTTCTCGATACTCGCGAGCCAGCGAGACCCGTTCGACCCGATTGAGAAAGCCATGAAGAGACTGGGTGACAGGAAACTGGTCGCGACGGAGCATCTGCACGATGACTGGAAGCTGACGCGAGAGTACCCCCTCTCCCAGGAGCTGCTGGCGCTATCGCGCGTGTGGCGATCCCCGGATGGCAAGGAGTATCTGATTGCCGCCAAGGGCGCTCCGGAGGCGGTGTCGGATCTGTGTCACTTGAGCCCGAATGAACGCGACGGGATCATGAAGAGCGCGTCAGAGATGGCGGCTGATGGATTACGCGTCCTTGGGGTGGCGCGCGCGTTGTTCATTCCAACGCTGATGCCGGCGAATCAGCATGAGTTTGCTTTCGAGTTTCTGGGGCTCTTAGGGTTCGCCGATCCTGTGCGATCCAACGTTTACGATGCCATCAGGGAATGCGAGACCGCTGGTATAGACGTGGTCATGATTACCGGAGACTACCCCGACACGGCGCGGAACATAGCGCGCCAGATCGGGCTCGACCAGGCTGACAAATACATCATAGGCCCTGAGATGGATGACATGACTGATGATGAGTTGCGAAAGCGCATCAAGGACGTTCACGTTTTCGCTCGGGTAGTGCCCGAACAGAAACTTCGCATTGTGGAGGCGTTCAAGGCTAACGGCGAAGTAGTCGCTATGACAGGCGATGGCGTCAACGACGCGCCAGCGTTAAAGTCCGCGAATATAGGAATTGCCATGGGAGGGCGAGGCACTGACGTCGCTCGCGAGTCGTCCGATCTTGTGCTGCTCAACGACGACTTCTCTTCGATTGTCGCCGCTGTCAGGCTGGGC
Source organism: Candidatus Anoxymicrobium japonicum (assembly GCA_002843005.1). Taxonomy (NCBI): domain Bacteria; kingdom Bacillati; phylum Actinomycetota; class Candidatus Geothermincolia; order Candidatus Geothermincolales; family Candidatus Anoxymicrobiaceae; genus Candidatus Anoxymicrobium; species Candidatus Anoxymicrobium japonicum. The sequence goes on from PHEX01000017.1 coordinate 28,538, forward strand.
CGGCGCATATACGATAATCTGAAGAAAGCGATGGCTTACATTCTGGCGGTGCACGTGCCGATAGCGGGAATGTCGCTGATTCCGGTTCTGTTTAAGCTGCCGCTGATATTGCTGCCGGTGCACATCGCCTTTCTCGAGATCATCATCGACCCGGCTTGCTCGGTTGTCTTCGAGGGGGAGCCCGAGGAGTCGGACGTCATGACGCGCCCGCCGCGCAATTCCACGAACCCGCTTTTCAGTAGGAGGAATGTGGGCATAAGCGTTTTGCAGGGCTTTTTCGTCATGGTTGTCGTTCTTGCGGTGTTCTCGGTGTCACACTGGCTCGGCTTGCATGAGGACGAAGCGCGCGCCATGACATTCGCGACCATGGTTATAGCCAACCTCGGCTTGATACTCGTCAACCGTTCGTGGACAAGGACGATTAGAAAAACGCTTTCCGCGCCGAACAGGGCGTTCTGGTGGGTGCTCGGAGGAACAGTGTCGTTCCTCGCGCTGGCGCTTTACGTGCCATTCCTGATGAGGTTGTTCAAGTTCGGGCGGCTCAGCGCGATTGACGCCGGCATTGCTGTCATCGCTGGTGTTGCAAGCGTCGCGTGGTTCGAGGCGCTCAAGTTGATACAGGAAAGACAGGCGCGCGCTTAACTTTGGGGTCAGGTCTTTTTTAGGGGTCAGGCACCGGCTACCGCTAAAGCGGTAGACGTTGCCAGACCCTCCCTACGCAGTAAAAGTAGACGTTGCCTGACCCCTCTGGACGGACGATCGACTTTAAAAAAAGCGACCCCCAAAGTTAAGCGTTAGATAGATGTCCCTTGTTGTTTCCATCCCGAGATACTGAAGACTTTGTCCAGGAGGTTTTGCGCGGACTTGCCTTCGAGCGGCGCTGTCTGGCAGTTGTCGTTGATGCGGCAGGGGAGCAGCTCTAACGACGCGAGAAACCCGCGGCGGAAATCGCACTTGAGCACCAATCCTTTGCGCGTCTGTTCACCGATGTCCACGCCGTTTATTTGGACGTGGCGCTGGTCGAAGATGAAGTTGCCGAGGCTGTAAGCGATGAACTTTCCCTTGTAGTATTCGATGGATTGAACCGAGTGAGGATGCTGTCCGATCACTAGATCCGCGCCGGCGTCGCACGCCGCGTGCGCGAGCACGACCATCGACGGGTTGGGGTGGTACTCGTACTCCTTGCTCCAGTGAAAGCAGGCGATGACGATGTCGGCCTGGCGCCTGGCCTGTCCGATGTCGTCCACGACTTTTTTCACGTCATCGGGGTTGTCGGGGTTGTACGGCGGCATCCTTATCCAGGTGACGCCCGGTTCGTCCGCCGTGGCGTCGAGGCTTCCTTCAATGCTGTTGTAGGAGAGGAAAGCGAACTTGAGGCCACGGGCCTCGACAACAGCCGGACGGTGGGCCTCGTCATAATTATAGCCCCCGCCCGCGTACTTGATGTCGTTCGCCTTCAATGTCTCGAGCGTATCCGTGAAAGCGGGGCGCCCGAAATTGGTGCTGTGGTTGTTCGCGAGTGTCACCACGGATATTCCCAGTAACTTGAGGCCCTCCACGGTTTTTGTCGGGCTTGAGAAAAACATGCCCGAATAAGGCGGCTCGACCCGATCGGTGAGCGGGCACTCGAGGTCTCCGACCGTGACGTCGCTGCCTTTGACGAGGGGCGTCGCGAGCTTGAACGGAAAGGCGACTCCGTGCTTCGCCATCGCCTTTGCGACGTGCCGCCCGGGGATGATGTCGCCGAGGGCGGTGAGCTTGACCGAGCTATCGGCCCCGTAGTAATCCGTGATGTAGTCCGCCAGTGACTCGATCTCGGGGTTGGGCTGTTTGAGGATTATTCCAGCGCGTTTCGAGCAAAGCCACCAGGAGCGCGCGTTTCGCAACGTTTTGCGCAGTGTGCCCGCGGCAAGAGTTATTGCGGGCACTCCGGTCACTCTCACCGCATTGTATCCCTTCCGCGGTTTCTCATCGATGAAAACGTCGGCGCCGCCGCCGGATGAGAGCTTCATGCGCCCATTTGCGTGAGTGTTGATGTAGCTTTCGACGATCGGCAACATGTTGATTGACGCGGCGGGCGATATCTCTACCGTGTATAGATTTCCCTTTGGACGCGCGGCCCGCGCGTACACCAGGTTGACCGCGGCAAGCGCGAACGCCAGGAGCGAAAGCGCGATCAGCGCGACTCCCGGCGCCCGGCCGCGGGAGAAAGGTTTCACCTCGCCGGCCGCTCCGGCGGGCAAGCGGCAAAAGGAGAAGCGGGCTTTTCCGGTAAAGTCGTTTCCATCTGTGTTCACGGGGAGTTCCTCTTCATTGCTTCTTGCTTGTTTCGCGTATGCGCGGCATCTACTGGTAGAATCATAGCAACAAGCAGGCATTGGAGGCGCAATGGGACGCAGGTGGGCCGTTTCGTTCGGTGAGAAAGAACGGATGAATCTCGAGCGCATTATGATGGACGAGGATCCGGACGCGGCGCTCGAGTTCATGCGGAATGTGATCTATCCCACAATCAAAGAGGCTGAGAAGCCACGCTCCTGCTTCCACGACGCCGAGAAGCCGGTAACGGAATTGAGTCGGCCGGTTGGCAAGCACAGGAATCTTGGGACGTTCGATTAGAAAAATGCAAAAAGGGGTCAGACCCCTTTTTGCATTTTGTCTTTTTCTCTGGTTACGCCGGCTCGAAGTGCATGAGCAGCATCGGGTGGTCGACAGGCTCGGTCGCATAAGCGACCTTCACCGGCATTCCGATCTTGATCGTGTCGGTCGAGTCACCGTAGTTGCGCAACTGGTGTGTGAACAATGTCGTCGCGCCGTCCAACTTTACCATGGCGAGCACGTACGGCACCTCGACTTTCATGAACGAAGGCACGAATTGCGAGATCGAGAAGCTCTCGAGCGTGCCCGTGCCGGGTAGCTCTTTCCACTTCGTAATCGTCAGGCAGTCCGCGCACAGAGGCCTGGGGATTGCCCACACCTTACCGCAGTTCGGGCACTCGGTCGTCACGAACTTGCCGTTGGAAAGCTCTATAAAGAACTTCGAGTACTTGCCCATCACGTGCTTGTACGTGAAGTCCATTTTCAACTCGATGCGCATGCCCTCGCGAAAGTCGGCCCAGGGGTCGCCATCGGGATGCTCGAAAGACATTGGATCTTCAGCCGTGAAAACTTCCATCAAGTTGTTAATGAGTTCCAGTCCCATGCCTAATTCCTCCTCTCGAAGATGTTGATTACGCAGAAGGTTCCGGTGCCGCCGTGTGAGTCCATGCCGCCTCGCATGGAGTTGAGCTCCACCTGGCGCTTGGGGTGCGCTTCCTGCCGCAACTGACGAAGCACCTCGACACCTTGCGCGATGCCAGTCGCTCCGACAGGGTGCCCGAAACCCAGGAGACCGCCCGAGGTGTTGGTGGGCAACTCGCCGCCAATGTTGAAGACGCCTTTTTCCATCAGTTTGCCGCTCTCGCCATCCTTGCAGAAGCCCAGATCCTCATAAGTGACGAGCTCCGCCCCGGAGTACGCGTCGTGCACCTCGAAGCAGTCAAAGTCCTCGATGGGGTTCTTTACGCCAGCCATCCGGTACGCCTGTTCCGCGGCTGTGCGCTTGCCACGGAAGTTCGTGATCCCCGGGAATGGAAATGGCCGGTCGGCCAGCCTCATGTAGTCGGTTCCGCAGCCTGTGCCGGTCAATTCGATCGTCGGTTTCTTTTCCCATGTCGCACAGTGCTTCTTTGCCCACTTCTCGGTGCTGAAGATGAGGCAAGAAGCGCCGTCCGAGAGAAGACTGCAGTCGAGTTTTTTGTACGGGTAGGTGATCATCTTGGAGTTCATCACGTCATCGATGGTGATATCCATTGGGTAGTGCGCCTTCTGGTTGTGCCTCGCGTTGCCGTGATTCTTCACACTGATCATAGCGAATTGCTCTTCGGTTGTGCCGTACTTCTGCATGTGGGTGACCATCATCAGAGCGTAGTACGCGATATAGAAACCGGCGACCTGAACTTCCCAGTCGGTGTCGGACGCGAGCGCTATGAACTGCTGTGCCACATCGGACGGGACGCACCGGCCCATGTTTTCCGAGCCGAATACGATCATCGAGTCACAGAGACCCGACATGATGTAGGCGTAGGCGTTGCGGATGGCCAGGCCACCCGTGCCGCCGCCACCCTCCACGCGAACGTTAGGCTTGGGGCACATGCCGATGTTGTCGTGAAATATGGCGCCAGCCTTTAACTGCTTGTCGAAATGGTCGCTGAAGTAGCTGGTGGTGCTGTGCTCGATGTCCGCGATTTTCGTGCCGGAGTCTTTGAGAGCCTCGAGGACGGACTCGTTGATCCAGTCGCGCATGTTGCCGTCCGTGCGCTCGGCCGCGAACTTAGAGATGCCGCCGCCAAGGACGAACACCTTCCGTTTCCTGTCAAGAATTTCCATATCCTGCCTTCCTCCCTTCTTTGTTCATGTAATCACACTGAATTGAATACGACACAATATTTGTTGAACGGGACGCTTAGTATATCAGAAACGCAAAGAACAGTGAAAAACGCATAATGGGGTCAAACCAAATTATGCGTTTTGCGGGAGTGAGAAGGCACAGATGAAGAAAACGCATAATTTGGTTTGACCCCATTATGCGTTTTTTTGCGCGAAGGTTGTAGAATGTGATCCGATGCGGGAGATGATGACGGTGCACGAACATTTTGACGTTCAAAAGGCTTTCGAGCACATAGCCGCGCTTTCACGGATGCGGCGCCTCGCCGGTACGCCGGGCGAGATCGAAGCGCGGGCGTACATACACGAGGTTGGCAAGGACACGGGTGTGGCGTTTCAAGACGAGGAGTTCTCATACTCCACGGCGCCTCTCAAGCTCGCGTTGCCGGCGACGTGTCTGGCGATAGGCGCAATAAGCGCGGCGGGCTCGCTCGCGTATCTCATGAGCACGCGACTTGTCATCGTTTTGGGCGTGGCGTTGCTGGCCGTTATTTACCTTGGCTTCAAGTGGTCTGGCGCTTTTGAGAAGTTTGCTTCTAAAGGGAGCGGGCGCTCATCGAACATCGTTGGAAAAATTGAAGGCGCCGAGCCGACGGGCGCCGTGCTCATCTCGGCGCACTATGACTCGAAGAGCCAGTTGATGCCGGTGGCGCTGCGCGCCTCGCTCTTCATGCTGGGGTTCGCCACGGCTATACTGCTCGGGCTTTTTCTCGTTACTACAGGCATACTGGCGACAACCGGCCACAGTTCGTTGGGTAGTCGTGTCGTCTTTTACGTGTCGCTCCTGCCGTCGCTCTTGATGTTTGCGCTCATCTTCAACGCAACCGGGAACCGCTCACCGGGCGCCATGGATAACGCTTCTGGCGTGGCGGTCATACTCGAGGTGGCGAGGGTTATCGCGGAGCGCCCGCTCGAGCGCTTTGACCTCATCGTCGCCGCGTTCGGAGCAGAGGAGTTCGGCCTGTGCGGGTCGATCAGCTATCTGCTTGCCCACGAGGAAGAGCTCATGCGCAGGCCTTTCTACATGCTCAATTTTGACATGCCGTTCTCGAGATCCGGGAACCTGATGGTAAACACTGGCTTTGAGCTGCCGCCTGTGCGCACGAGCAAGATGTTGAACGGGCTTGTTAGAAGTGTGGGTAAGCGCATGGGTCTTCGGGTAAGAGGCGTTTATATGCCGATAGGGGCGGCGGCGGATCACGTGCCATGGGTCAAGCACGGCTTCGAGGCGACAGGGTTGACTTGCGCTATGACGCGCATACACAGCACCGGGGATTCCATAGACAGAGTCAACAGAGAAGGAATGAGACGAGTAGGGGAGGCGACGATAGCGATCCTCCGCGAGCTCGATCAGAAAAACGCAACACAGGGGTCAAGCCCCGGTGTTGCGTTTTGAGGCGCTTTCAAGAGGGAGCGCGGAGAGATTCGAGATGCTTTGCTATTCCAAGGGCGGCGCGCCTTCCATCCGCGCACGCCGCGGCCACGAGGGCGTCACCGTTTACGATGTCGCCGCCGGCGAACACGCCCGGCCTGGAAGTCATCATGTCGTCGTCCACGATTACGAGGGAGGACTCGCTTATCTCGAGGTGCTCCGCGAGGTATCCGGCCAGCGCCGGATCCATTTTTCGCGTCACGGCAACTATTACGGTTTGAACCTCGAGAACACTCGGGAGACCTTCTGATTCGGATCCGGGCGGCGAGCCCGTGTTCGGCCGGGTCCGCAGAGCTTCGACTCTGCCTTCTCCCAGCACTTCAATTAGAGTTCTGCCGCCGGCGATAGTGACACCCGCGTTAACGGCCGCCGCCAGGCGCTCCGGCGCGGCGCTTGCCTTATTCAGGTCGGCGCTCGCGACCAGGTAGACAGTCTCGGCGCCCATCTCGCGCGCGAGCATCGCGGCGTCAACGGCAAGATTGCTGTCGCCCACCACCGCCACCCGCGTTTCCAGCTCACGCTTGACCTTCTTTCTGGCGGCGCCGAGAAAAGAGAGAGCGTCGATGACGCCTGGAAGATCCATTCCTTTCATTGAAGGCATCCTGATATTTTGCAATCCAGTGCCTAGGAACACCGCCGCAAAACCGTTTTTCGAAAGCGATTCGAAGTCGATGTCTTCGCCAAAGACTGTGTTGCCGCGAAACTTTACATTTATAATTAGTGAGCTTTCTATTGCGCGCTCGAGAACCTGGCTCTTGAGCCGGAAGCCGGTCATTGCGCGAGCGGGCAAGCCGCCAGCCTCAAGCATTTCCTCGAACACCTCGACGTTGTAGCCCAGCATGGAAAGGTAGTAGGCGCAGGATAGTCCGGCCGGACCCGAACCCACGACGGCGACCTTCTCGCGGTGAGGCGCGCCGGATGGCGACGGCCAGCCCTCGAGGCCCTGCACGACTCCGCAGGCGAACTCCTCCAACTGCGCGATCTTCACGGGCGTATCGATTTTCGATCGAAGGCAGGCGCCCTCGCACAAGCTCATCGAAGGACAGACGAGACCGCATATTTCTCCCATCGGGTTCATTTCTCTCACAAGCTTCGCGGCGCCGATCATGTCGTTTGATCCGATGCGTCTAATTACGTTTGGAATGTCTATGGAGGCGGGGCAAGCGGTCACGCACGGCGCGTCCGGGCAGCGGAGGCAACGGTGGGACTCAAACACCGCCGATATCGAGTCCACGACATCAGGGCTCGAGATTTGCGGCCGCGAAGGGAGGGTCTCGAGGACAAAGCTTTCCTTTTTGTGGACGAACCTGGGCGCGCGCAGGGAAAGATAGCGCATGACCGCGACCGCCGAGTGTATGCCGGAGGCCGCAGCCTGGCCAACGCCATGACCGTAGAAAGTCGAATCTCCTGTCATGAACAATCCATGAACCTCTGTTGTGGTTCCCGGAAGGCTATCGGGAACAAGGTTGCCGACCGGGTACGCACATGCGAACGCGCCGCTCTTCCTGGAGAGCAACCGCTCGTTGGTGGCGGGGCTGGAGACGCGCCACACGGTAGGCTGGCTGGCGATCTCGGGGAGCACGGGCAATAGCCTCTCGAGCGCGAGCGCGGCCTGTTCCTGCTTCTTTTCTTCGTAGAGTTCGGTGCCGTATTCAGGGTTTCCGGGGAAGAGCCACTCCTCGGGGTCGGTTACCGTGTAGATCGTAACGGAGTGGTAGCCTTCGGGTGACAGGTAAGGATCGAAGAGGGATGGGACGCTCACGGAGATAAAGCGCTCGGGCGCGCGCTCCGGGTCGTCCACGAGAACCGTGTTTGGATTAAAGGACTCCGGAATCGCTTCCCGTGGGACTCCCATGTAGATGGCGAAGACGGACAGGGCCGGCGTGAGTGAATCAAGCCAGTCCGACGTCTCGGGCTTCAAGTCCAGTCGGTGCATCATGTTCTCGAATAGGTCGCGGGCGGATGTGTTTGACACGATCACGTCGGCGGTAAGACGGCGCCCGCCGGCTATTTCTACCCCGATCGCCTTGCCACCCTCGACCAGCACACGCTCGACAGGGACGCGGTACTCTACTCGCCCCCCATGCTCGACGATGCTTTTTTCAAGCCGGTCGGGGATTTGCTGAGCGGAGCCGATAGCATGGTGTGTTCCGCCTATGTGCCTGTCCAGTACAGCCAGCGCCGCGTGAGGCGCCGAGAGCTCATCCATGCGATAGCCCGTGTTGTATGTGAGATCGGCGTCGAAGAAAGCTCTGGCGAGTTGGTCGCCGCAGTGACGCTCGAATACCTGCGCCGCTGAAGCCCTGGCGTACCGGGACAGCCTCATGACGCTCAACGGGTGTCTTGAGAAAAGCTCCGCTCTTTCTCGCAAGGACTCGTCGTTCTTTGGTCGGAGAGGGCCGTCGCAATCGAGCAACGCACTGTAAATGTGCTCGAGTTCGCGCAGGAAAGAGAGAAGGCTGCCGGCCTGCTGCGGGAACACCGCGCCGAGTTCGGCGGTGAACGCGTGGCGGTCCCGGTGGAAATTGACACGCTTCTCTCCGAAATACATGGCGTATGAAATGTCACGCGGGATCATGTCTACCTGCTGCCCCAGAAAGTCAAAGAGCGTTCTCTGGACGTGGAAGCCTGTCTTGCCAAAACCTTGAAGAATCGACGCCGCGGTGTCGAAGGTAAAATCCTCGACACGAAAAGAGGAGCAACATCCGCCAGGCTGGTTGGCGCGCTCGAGCACAAGCACGTCCAGTCCTTCGCGAGCGAGCACAGACGCCACCGTCAGGCCGCCGATGCCCGTTCCGATTACGATGACCTCGTATTTGTCTTTTAAGATTGGCTCACGTGTGACCAAGTGGCGCCTCGATGTTGTGCGGCTTTTCACTTTGAGCGGAGCGGCTCCGCGCCTGGCGCCGCAAAGCAGATGATACTCAAGTGGGCCGCCCATGGCAATTTACATCGCGGGACGTGTCCGATCTGGTATACTGATTTTCCGAAAATCAGCCGTGCCTAGAGGGGATAAAGTTGAAGCACAAGGTTATCTCGTTCGCCAATCAGAAGGGTGGAGTTGGAAAGACAACAACCTGCATCAACCTAGCGGGAGCGCTATCTGAGGCGGGCATGTCTATACTGCTGGTAGACATGGATTACCAGAGCAACCTTACCATGGGTGTTGGCATGAACATGGAAAATGGCGAGAAGGGGACAGGCGATGTCCTGTTGTGCCCCGAGACGCCTTTCCGGGAGATAATTCACTCGTCGTCGATTCCCAACGTCGACATAGCGCCCGCAACGCTTGACCTCTCAAAAGTTGACATCAACATCGACAGGCGGCCGGAGCGTCACAAGATACTGCATGATAAGCTCGAGGAGGTCAAGGCGAGCTATGAGTACGTGTTTGTGGATTGCCCGCCGGCGTTTAACCTTCTGACGGTGAACGCGCTGTCCGCCTCGGACGGCATCATTATTCCTATCCAGTGCTATCCGTACTCGCTTGCCGGACTGAACACGCTTTTAGAGATCATCGACGACATTCGTTACGCCTATAACTTCGACCTGGAGATCGCCGGTATCGTGCCAGCCGCCTACGAGACGAACACCAGGCTGGCGGCGGATGTGTTGCGGGAACTGCACGACCGTTACGGTGGCAAGGTTTTCAACACTATCATCAAGAAGAGCGTGAAAGTCGCGGAGGGCCCTATTCACAAGAAGCCTATCGTCCAGTACGCGAGCAGCCATCCCGTGGCAAACGCTTACCGCTCTCTCGCCGCTGAGTTTCTTCACAGGGAAGCTTAACTTTGGTGTCTGGACGGAGAAAACGCATAATGGGGTCAAACCAAAATATGCGTTTTAGGTACGACAGCAAGACGTTCAGGTAAAAATGCATAATATGGTTTGACCCCATTATGCGTTTTCAATGGGCTGGGCGCCAATCTTTTGTCGGGCATCTGGGAAATCCCCGTTTCTTCTGCTTGTACCGCACCCGGTTCCCTGGACACAACTTTGCGGCTCATGCGGCCGCCTCCACTTCCCTTGCGTAGTAGGCTTCCCGCGCCTGGCGGGGGCTTAGA
>PHEX01000018.1 GCA_002843005.1 Candidatus Anoxymicrobium japonicum
TAATGGGGTCAAACCAAAATATGCATTTTTATGCGCGCTCCCATCATTTATCTGTTGCAAAATGCATATTTTGGTTTGACCCCATTATGCGTTTTCTCAGGAACCAGGTGTCTGACCCCTTTAACAAAAGTTAAAGTTGATGGAGGCGTTCTTCGATGAGCGCGATCTCGTCGAAGCGCGGGCCTTTTGACAGCAGTACCCTGTCCCTGTGGCCCTTCGCTTTCTCGCGACGCTGCTCTAACGCGCCCAGAACCACAAACCGCCTCGCCGCGTTCATCATCATCGTCTTTGAAACCGCTTCCTGCCGCGTAATCGCGCCTTCTGAGAGCATCAACTCGCCCTCGGCAAAACATCTCTCTACAAAGTCATCACGTGATATGCTCCCGTCGCATATCATGCCCGCCGCGCGCGCCGCGACCGTGTAGCCTTCGACGTAGGACTCGAGAAGCGAAGCAATCACACGCTTCTCATCGACGCTCTCATCGAGAAGCGCTGTCGAACGCTCTTCCGCCGCGCCGAACACAAACTCCTCATCAAGGAGGTCTCTTAAGAACGCCAGGTTTTCATGCTGAGCGCGCGGCTCACAGCCCCGGCTCGCGATCGCATCGAGCGAAGCGTCTAAAAAATGATTGAGCGGTATATTCTTGTTGTACTCGAGGAAACGCCTTCCATTCCCATCAACGCTCAAGCCGTCCTCTCCGTCGCGGCTATCTCGCGAAACATGACCCTCGGACGCGAACCAATCTATCGCGGCAATCACGCCGTCCATGTCGGCGTCAACGGCCATCGGGCAACCACGGCTTCGCGCAAAATCAAGAAGCGTTCGCGCCGCGCCGCGCGCTTCAGCCACGGAAACCCAGGTGGTGGTGGTGGCGAGTATCGAGCTCGCGGCAAGCGATCTGGCCGTGATCGGCGTCACGTTGTTTATGCTTTCACATGCAGCCAGCGCCGCCGCTTCGAGCTCAGCGGTGTCGACTGTGGGCTTCATGCTCAAAGGAGGCCCGAATTTCACGTACGCCCGACCAAGTTTAGTGTTCATCGACTTGTAAATTCGCCCGAGTCCCTTGACGCTCTCAGAAACTTTTTTCCCTCCCGCCATCTCTTTCACATGCGCGTTCTCCTCCGGAACTTTCTCGTAGCCAAGGTATGTCGGCACGAGCTTGATCTCCTGGCAAATGCCCATCTTCATTGAATCGGCGAAGATCTCCAACAGGCCGGTCTTTGGCTTCGCGAGCTTGCCGTCACGGGAGCGCGTGCCCTCGATATAGATCACCGTAATGTAGTTCTCGGCAAGCAGATACCTTACATACGCGGAAAATACTTCGGTATACAGCGTCTCGCCCGCGAATGTCCTGCGCATGTAAAAGGCGCCCGAGTGCCGGAGCAGCCATCCCACCGGCCAGAAATCCAGGTTGCGTCCGGCAGCCTGGTGTGGAGGAACCATCCCAGAGTGGAAAAGCGCGTAGCCAATCAACAACGGATCCACGTAGCTCTTGTGCGAGCATATGAGGATGAGCCTCGAGCGGCTGTCGCATTCGGACAGGAACTGTATGCCGGCGCGATCCACCTCGAGATCGGTCAAAAACCGGTCGAACAGGATATCCACCGCGCGCGCAAACCAGCGCACTACTCCGACCCGATAGTCGGACGCGATCTCATCGACATAGCTTTGCGCCTCGTCCAGGACGGCCTCGCGCGTGGCGCATCGGTCGAGCGCGTACTCCTGCATGTAAGAGGCCAGCACGGGATCCGCGAGGACACGTCTCTTTGCCTCCCTCGTCGGCACGGCCGGTGGTCCCGCGCATGCCCTTTGCTGCGACTCGATATTTCCCATCAACTCACGGCGCAGGATCGCGGATTGCTCCGAAAGCTCGAGCCCGTCTCGCGACTCACACCACTTCGAGAGCACAAACGGCCTGCAATTCTTCACCCTCCCCGTGCGGAGCATGTGCGCGCAAGAAAACGCTTTCCTGATAATGTTCTGTGGCAAGATACGGTATGCTCTGATCACCGCCGACGCGCTCGCAGAGTTCGGCGTCAACTGATGCGAGGTGCGCGCGACGGGAACCACCGTCAGTGACACGTCGCTTTTCCGCTGTATCCGGATAAGCTCCTCGAGGCGATCCGGGCCTTTCTCGTCGGAGCGGGTCTGTCGCTCGAAATTCTTCAGTGACTTCGCGGACCTGTTCCCGGATTTCCCGCCCGCGGGGCCAACCTCGACGACATTGATCTCGCCCGCGTGCCTGAGCCGCGCGGCCAGCACTATCTTCTGCCAGTAGCTCGCTCGTTGCATGATAAATATGTTTAGCGGAGATGCAATCACCCAGCTCGCGCGATTGGGCTCGCCGGTGATTCGCTTTCCATCGTATGAGCCCTGCTCGAGCGGGCGCATGAACCTGGCAAGCCCTTTGATGACAACCCTCGCAACGGGGTTCGGTTTCCACGCAAAGACAAAAGAGACTACATCAACTGTCTCGCGGAAATCCAGTTCTACCCCGTCCCGGGCGAGCAACGCTTCAACCGCTGTTTCCAACCTGCCAACCTCTTTCAATTCTGGTCACCGGCACGCCGGCGGTTGCCTGATTCTTCCTCCTGGCGCGAGCCAGATCCAGCAACGCCTCCAATCTGGTTTCTACTCCCGCCCTCCCTGTCTGTTCGTCTATGGTCAAGGAGAGCACCGGAATGTCCTGTTCGGATGACAGGCGCTCGAGCACTCCCTTCGCTATGATTTCCGGCATGCAGGTAAACGGCAGGAAATGCGCCACCGCGTCAAAGCCTCTTTTCGCGAAGAGCGCGGATGCCCCTACCGACAGAAGCCCATCACCGCCAACCTCGTGTGAGAGGTACGGCGAGGCGGCGCGCGCGATAGATCGCTTGTTGTATCCAAAGACGGGGTGCCGGCCACCGGGATATACCGTATCCGCGATATTCGTGGAGCGCTCCACAACCACTCCCCGTTTGCCAAGCCAGCGGTCTATGTCAAAGTTGAAATATGGCTCGAGCACCACAAATATTTCGCCAACCAGACCGATCGTAAGATGCTCTCGCTCATGGTCAAGCCGAACCACACTGAAACGCTCCTGCGCCTCAGCGCGCGCGCGTTTGATCTCTTTCCTGCTGAACGCCTGAGAAACTATCGCCCTGGCGTCATCCAGTGCGCTGTTGACCGCGCCGGGTTCCGCCTCGAGACCGCGCATAGCCTGCGCCCACTTCTCCAGAGTGTCAAAGACAACGACCTTGGCCATGGCGTTTGACAGCTCACGCGCGAGTTTTCCTATCGATATCTGAGTAGCCGGAATGATCGACCTGATGTCATGGTAGAAAACGGAGAAGCCAACAGATGGCGGATCGATCACGCGCATCTGAAACTCGTAACCTTCCCGCTCGAGGATGCGCCGCTGTATCTCACCGTAGTAACCGAAGCGGCAGGGACCTTTGCCCCCAGCCGTAACCAGGGTGTCCACGCCGGCATCGAGCATCTCCGTGAAGCTGCCGAGAACCGCCTTCAACGGCAGGCACGCGAACTCAGGGGCAAGCGCGACGCCCCGCTCCATGACCTTCTCGGAAAACGGCGGCGTCTCCATGAAGTCAAAGTCAAACCGGGCGGCGAGATCTTTCGCGATGAACGGCAGGTTTCCCATGCGTGGAACTGCTATTTTAATGTGACTTCACCTCGCACGTCTGCGTAACGCGCATATCAGAAAGTAGTCGCTCATCCATCGGGTTGCGCGATTCACGAGACGGTGCCTGTCCCGCGCGCGCCGCGGCGCGCGAAGCGTGCCTGAGCATATCCACAAAAGCCTCCAGCCTGGTTACCATGCCGGCTTCGGCGGCGTGCTCGTCAAGAGTGATAGTCATAAGGGGAACGGATCCCTCGCGGGATAACTGATCCTCGAGCAGCGCGCCCACCATCGACCCGGGCCCGCAGGCAAAAGAGGTCACAAAAAGAATGCCCGACACGGCCCGGGCACGGCTCCAGTGCAGGGCCGCCCCGGCAAGGTGGCTCTCGAAGCCCCAGAAAACCCTTCTGGACAGGGTTTCAGCTTGCTTGCGCGCCACACGCGCATCAACCTCGTCAACCGTCACCGGCGTGGCGCCCATCGCCCGAAGTTTATCGAGCATCCCGAGAGACACGCGCCCATCGTGCATGTTGTAGAGGTGTCCGGCGACACCGATTGACATATCAGGTTCAAGCAATCCGTTCTCCTCGCCAACCTGTTCGGTCTGCTCTGCCCGCTCTGCCTGCTCGAGAGCGCGAAGCAACTTGAGAACAGCCGCCGCCGAACGCGCTCTTCCCGCCCCGAAAGCGCGAGCCGCAACGTACCACTCCCTCGCCCAGAGCGACCACCTGTCAGCGATGTCCATCCTCGGGGCAACCACCATAGGGAGTTCGCAATCAAGGGCGCGCGCCAGATCCGGGAGGCCCAGGAACTTCGGGCACGAGCAGGTTCCTTGTCTCTGGCTCACTACCCGGGGCACGAGAACAGCGTCAACGCTGTCTTTCAGTGAAAGCATGTGTCCGGAAAATACTTTTACGGGCAAGCACGTCTCATTGTCGGCCTTGACCGCGCCGTTAGTGATTATTTTGCCCGTGGTCTCACCAGAAAGAACAGGCTCGACCCCGATAGACTCGAGGAACTCGAACCAGCAGTCACCGTAGTGATGGTAAAGAAGCGCTCTTGGAATTCCAACTTTCATCTTAAAGTCCCACCTCGTGTTTTGATTCAGAGCTTTTATGCGTCTGGCAGGCCGGCGTCTTGCCTGTGATCAAAGGAGCGCCGGCGTTTTTCAGGGAAACGCCGCGCGCCGCGTCGAGCACGGCGACAGGATCAGAGTCGCCGGACATAACCGACCGGATAGCCTCGAGCAGTGGCATCTCCACCCCCATTGAGCGCCCGCGGCTGAGTGCCTCACCGGCGGTCTGCGCCCCTTCCTTCACTCCCCTCACTTTCTCCTCGCTCGCACAAGCGCCTACGACAATGCGCCCAAAGTCGTGATTCCGGCTCAGTGGCGACACGCACGTGGCTATGAAGTCGCCAACGCCGGCAGGGGTCGATATTACACCTGTATCTCCGCCTGCCGCCCGCACGAACAGGGCCGTTTCCTCGAGCCCTCGCCAGATAATCGTGGCCATGGCGTTGGCGCCCCAGGCAAGACCGTCCGCCATGCCGCAGCCAACCGCGTAAACGTTCTTGAGAGCGCCGGCTACCTGGGCGCCGATCGGGTCATGGTACGGCAACAGGGTCAGCAGTGGGTGCCCGAGCGCGCGAATCGCGTGTTGCACCTTGTCCACGTCCTCTCCAGCGATATTCGATACAGCCGGCTTGCCAGCGCAGATCTCGCGCGCGAGGTTCGGGCCCGAGAGAACGAGCGGATCATCGTGCCTGCTACGCCACATGGGATCGAACGCGGTAAGTTCCTCCCGCCACACCTCCAGGCTCAGAAGCCCCGTTTCCTTCTCGAGTCCCTTTGTCGCCAGCACAAAACGCGCGTCTTCGTCACAGAGAGCTATTACTTTCCGCGCCACTTCACGGGAAACATGAGACGGCACAACGATCACGATCATCGAAACACCTTTGAGCGCAAGCTCGAGCGACTCTAAAGCAATCACGTTCTCCGGGATCACAAAATCATCCAGGTAACGCGCATTGGTGTGAAAACGTCTTATCTCCTCGACCGCTTCACGCTCCGGAGTGTAAAGATTTACGCGCTTGAAGTTTGACGCCTCCAGAGCGGCAAGCGTCGTGCCCCACGCTCCGGCGCCGATGACCGCCAGGACATCGCCTTTCTTTTTCTGATCTGGTTTGCCTCGCTCGCGATGCATTCTCACTTCCTCACGTTGCGTAAAGTGGCATCCGGCCCACTCGTTGAACTGTCACACTGAGCTCGCCGCCGCGAATTTTTCCTTGCCTTCTTTCCCGATAATCCACCTCTGAATCGCCAGCGCGAGTCCGATCGCGACTCCCAGGCTGGCCGCGGCGACCCACAAAAGAGTGTGGCGGACACGGGGCTCCTCCGCCGGTTCCGCGGTCGCGCCCGTTGATCCCCCGGCGAGCCTGGCCATCACCAGCGACGCGAAATCGGAAGGCGCGCTGAGGCGCCGCATCTCCGAGAGCGCCTCGACTACCGCGCTCATGCGCTCCAGAAATGCGCCGCATTCCCCACAATCTTTAACGTGGCGCCTCAAAAACATCCAACGAATGCGGCTTGTGTGTCCATCTCCGAGTTCCTCGATGGCGTTCTGCGCCCTTACGCATTTCCTGTCCTTTTCTCCCCGGCCGTCTCGCACGTTACATCACTCCCTCCAGCGCGCCGCAAAGGAGGCCCCGGGCGCGGTGTCCCCATGTCTTAGCGGTGTTCCTTGGAACCCCCAACGCTTTGCCTATCTCAGAGTAGCTCATGCCTTCCATGTGATGAAGAATCACCACGGCCCTGTAGTTGTCCGGCAACTCCGAGAGCGCCTCTGAGATGATGCCCGCCGTCTCGTTCGAGACGCTGACATTCTCCGGGATGTCGGTCTCAGGGCCTGGCGGGTCAAACGATGCCCATGAAACCTCGCTGGAGTTGATAGCGCCCGGCCTGGGTTTGGACCCCAGTTCTACCGGCATGTCACGTCCGCGTCCGCGCTTCCGCAAGTTGTCGATCGCCGAGTTCGTCCCTATTCGCAGCAACCACGTTCGAAACGGCATGGCGGGCTTGTACGTGTCAAGCCCCCTGTACGCCTTTATGAACGTCTCTTGCGCGAGATCCATTGCCTCCTCACTGTCGCCTACCATTCTGTAGGCAACTCCATAAACCTGGTTCTGATACTTGAGCACCAATGCCTCGAAAGCGAGTTCATCCCCTCTGCGGCACTTCTCGACCAGACGCGCGTCCTCTCTCCCGTCCCGGGAAAGCCTGCCGTTCGGCATACCTGTTCTTATTCTGTGGCCAGCCAACTTTATGCGCTCATTCTTTCTTACGTTAAGCTACGTCAAGTGGATTCAATTATAATGGGTTCGCTTGATTATACGGGGTTTTGTTGTCACGGACACCCGAAAACAACGACAGGAGCGCCGAATTGGAATTTTCACGCGAAGAAACGGTCAAGAAATTCAAATCGAAAGGTTATGACGTTCTCGTCATAGGCGGAGGCATAACCGGCGCGTGCATCGCCCGGGACGCGGCGTTGCGCGGCTTCACCTGCGCCTGTGTAGAAAAAAACGACTGGGCGTTCGGGACGAGCAGCCGTTCGTCCAAAATGATCCACGGCGGCATACGATACCTGGAGATGTTCGATTTCAAGCTCGTGTTCGAGGCCTGTCGCGAGCGGCGGCAACTGTTGTTGAACGCGCCCCACCTCGTTTATCCGCAGTCGTTTATGTTCCCTATCTACAAAGGGGACAAGGCCGGAGTCTTCATGATCGAGTCGGGGCTGATCCTGTACGACATCCTGTCGCTATTCCGCAACATCCAGAACCACAAGATGTACCTGCGCGACAAAGCCATGAGCCTCGAGGAAGGATTGTACGGCGACCGCCTCAAGGCGGCGGGTGTTTTCTACGACTGCTCGACCGACGACGCGCGGTTGACTCTCGCGTTCGCGCTCTCCGCGATCCACGACGGCGCCGATTGCGCCAACTACGTCGAGGTTGTCGGTCTTCTCCACAACGGCGACCGCCTGGCGGGCGCGCGGGCGCGCGACGTCCTGACCGGCGAGGAGTTCGACATCGAGTCCCGCGTCGTCGTAAACGCCACGGGCGCCTGGGGTGACCGGGTATGCGCTCTCGATGAGACCGACGCGCCCCAGAAGCTGCAATTGACCAAGGGCGTGCACATCGTTGTGCCGCGCGGCCGCGCGATGACAAATAACGCGTTGCCGATATTCAGCCCGACCGACAAGCGCATGATGTTCGTGGTTCCCAGGAGACAGTTCGCGCTCATTGGAACAACCGACACTTACTATCACGAAGATCTCGACTTCCCGTTCGCCACGCGCGAAGATGTCGAATACATCCTCGAGGGCGCAAGTGAAACGTTGCCACGCTCACATCTCGATATGGGCGATATCATCAGCACGTACGCCGGCCTCCGGCCGCTCGTCATGGGGGATGGCGGTGATGATGTCACGGCAAGCAAAGTTTCCCGCGAGCACCGAATATACCAGAGCCGCTCCGGGCTGCTGACCATCGCGGGAGGCAAGCTCACCACGGGACGCTCAATGGCCGAGGAAGTGGTTGACATGGCTGCGCGCAAGCTCCTCGAGGAGTTCAACGTAAAAGCCAGGCGCGGCTGCATGACCATGAACAACCCGATCCTGCATGTCCCCGCCACCGACACCGAAGCGCGCGTTCGCGCGCTCGCGAGAAAACACAAATTCGATGACGACATACTGTTCGGGCTCCTCAAGCAGGGGACCGAGGCGCTCGAGGTTCTCGCCCTGGTTGACGAGGATCCGGGCCTTGCCGAGACTCTCGCGCCGGATATCCCGTACATCAAGGCACAGGTTCAATTCGCCGTCACGGGAGAAATGGCCCGCACGGTAGACGACTTTCTCGTCCGCCGCGCGGAGATATGCTGCCAGACTGCGGATCAGGGGCTCGGCGTCGCAAGCGAAATCGCGCGCATCATGGGCGGCGTGCTCGGCTGGGATGCCAAAGAAAAAAAACGCCAGGTCAAGGAGTATGAAAAGACCGTCGCGCTATCCAGGCGATACCTTGGCTGATATGTTGGCAAAACACATGGATCATTCAAGAACATCGCCAGATTTGCGGCTCAAACGCCTCGCAGCGGGATTGTTCACGGCGTCACTTGCCGGGCTGCTATTGCTGATATCCGCGCCCGCGTTCGCGGCGCCGAGCGCGCTCACGGCCGGGGCGCTACGGCCACCGGACGGCCTCGAGGTTCTTGAGCGCCAGGAAGACCGTGGCATCCGCATCACTCTTTCCTGGAACAACAGGGCTGATTGCGCGGGTTACAAAGTGTACAGATCCTCGAGCCTCGACGGGCCTTACACGCAGGTCGGCGGGGTTTCCGCAGCGACGTGGAAGGATTTCCCGTTCTTCTTAGACGATTCTGTCGAGCGCGGGGCCATGTACTTCTACCGGGTGTCATCCGTTGCTGGCAACCGGGCCGAGGGGCCACAAAGCGAGCCTGTCACGGCCAGGATGGGAAATGGGCGCCGGGCGTCCGCGCCCGCGAAGTCCATCATAGTGTCACTTGCCGAGCAGCGCGCGTACTTCTTCGAGAACGGGGTCATTGTTCAGATAGAGCGCGTCAGCACAGGGGCTTCCGGCACTCCGACGGGCAACTACCGGATACTTGCCCACCGCGGCACTGTCAGCGGATGCAACTACTGGATGGACTGGAAGAAGAACTACGGCATGCACTCCTGGCCGAGCTACCTGGGCGCCTACGAGGAGAATCTCGGTGTGAACCCTCGCTCGCACGGCTGCATACGACTTCATCCACTGGAGGCGTACTGGCCGTACCAGTGGGCCCCGGACGGTACGCCGCTCACGATAATCCCACAAGCGTACGGCGGACTTCCGCTGTGTGGAGCGTCCTCGTCAGGCGGCGCCACGGCGCCGTCTGAGACATGGTACTTCGCGGAAGGGTACACGGGCGCGGAGTTCCTCGAGTACCTGCTCCTGTTCAATCCCGGCTCGAAGCCCGTGAACGCGCGCGCCACCTACTATCCCGAGGAGCACGATCCCGTCACAGAGAACTACTACCTGCCGCCCGGCTCGCGTCAGACCATCACGGTCAATAACGTTTCAGGGCTACCGGTCTCGACCGGACACGCGATATCGATCGACGCGGACGGCCCGGTGGTTGCACAGCAATCTGGGTACTTCAACATGCAAAACAGGCGCGGCGGGTCAACGACGCTGGGGGCGACATCCCCTTCTCGAACGTGGTACTTCGCGGAAGGGTACACGGGAGCGCTGTTCAGCACGTACCTCTTGTTATTCAACCCCGGCGAAAAAGAGACACGATATCATGTGACCTACTACGTTGAGGGAGGACAACCGTACGTTCATGAGTTTGCCCAGCAGGCGAAGAACCGCGCGACGATACTCGTCAACGCCCTTCCGGGTCTCAACGGAAAAGCCCTCTCCATCAAGGTGGAATCGACCCAACCGACAGTGGCCCAGCGCGCTATCTACTTTGATTGGACCGGATCCCCCAACCAGATCAACGGCGGTGACGTCGCGATGGGCATTACCGCGCCCGCGAAAACCTGGTATCTCGCCGAAGGGTGCACGGGACATTTCCTCGATGAGTATATTCTCCTGCTCAATCCAACGAGCGAAATCGCGACGGTCAAATTCGAGTTCGACACCACGACCGGGCCACACCCATTTGAGTGCCAGGTGGCGCCGTACGCGCGCGGCACGATAGCGGTGGACTCCATCGCCGGTCTCGAAAGCGCTGAGACCGGCGCGGTCATAACTTCAGACAGGGACATCGTGGTCGAGCGCGCCATGTATAACACGCGCGACTCGAGGCGTGGCGGGCATGTGTCCAACGGTATCAGCCTCCTCTCAAAAGATTGGTACTTCGCGGAAGGGTACACCGCCGGGACTTTCGACGAGTACGTGCTGGTGATGAACCCCGGGGTCGAGACGGCAAACGTCACGTATCTGTTCCACCTGGAGAACGGCGCCGACGTCGGCGCCACCTTCGCTGTCGGCCCGAAGAGCAGGTTCACGCTTCACGCGGACGAGATCCCCGGAGTCGAATGGACCGGGAGCGCCGTCGAAGTTCACTCAGACAGGCCGGTAGCAGCCGAACAGTCGCACTACTTCTGCGTACCACGCTAATTCCAATTGAGAGATCACTTAACTTTTGAACTGTCACACCCCCACAGTCGAAACGCAACACAGGGGGTCAGGCCCCAGTGTTGCGTTTTTTTGCATTCCGATTGGTATAATTTGAAAACGCACAAGTAATGGAGAAGAACCAAACATGAAATGTGAGTTTTGCTCGGAAGAAATAACATCTGGCGCGCTTGCGTGCCCGAGATGCGGCAATCCGGTCTCAAAGGCGACCGGACAGGCGCCCGTTCAATCCGTTGAACTTCCAGCCGAGGACAGGCTGCCAGACCCGCCACTCGCCAGGCTCGAAGAGGACTTCATCGCGCTCGCGGAAGAGAGCGTCACGTTTGACAGAAACGGGCAGCCAGCAGCGGAGGTTGCGGCTATCGCGGATCAGGTCGTCCCACCAGGCGCGCATGTGATACCTGAGCGGATCGAGCTGGACAACAGTCTCATCGGCGGCTACAAAGGCCCCGAGGCCTCCTCTGTCGCCGGCGCGGGCGAGCAAACAGCCGACGACCCGTTCGGGCTAAACATCACGGACATCACGGAAAACTCCGCCCCTCGCCGGGAATGGCAATCGATGGCTACCTCCTGGCGCTACAGCAAATGGTGGAACATCACCGTCATGATATTCGGCATAATCGTGTTGCTGTTCGGAATCGCCATTGGCGCCTACTTTACGTTCATGAAAAAGGCCGGGTCCGGCGGCGGGTCGCCGGCCGAGGTGGTGCAACAGTATGTCCGTGCCGCCATATCCGACAACCAGGAAAGCGTTGCCCGTCTCTCAGCGCCCGGCAGCGTTCTGAAGGATAACATTGCCACTTTGCTGAAAGGTTATGAACTGCAGGGGCTCATTTATTTCAAGGATTTCAGCGCCAGAATCGTCAAGGCCTCGGAAAGCAGCGCGACGGTGCAGATAGAAAAATTCGACATCTCGTACGATACCGAAAAAAGTGACAGGGAAATAGTTCACGTCCTGCGGATAACCGAGCCGTTCAAGCTGAACACGACTATCGAGTTGATCCGGCAGAACGATCAATGGCTGGTGAAAACTTAGTCGGCAGTCAGGGGTCAGGCACTGTCTACCTTTCCGTCTACCCCGCGTACGGAGCGCTTATGGAATGGGGTATTTAGCGCGTGAGTTTTGCCTGTTCCCACTGTGAGTACACCATGACCGCGCCGTCCACTACAAGCCCGACGCGATAGTTGTAAGCGTGCCCCGGCAGCACGGAGTCGTCCAGGCATGAGTAGAAAACATCACATAATTCAAACCGCCTGGTTGTGCTGTTGCCAGCGGGAGTCGGAGAACCGTCCGGCGCCCTGGCGACAACCCTCTCCAGAACAAACCCCCCGAACCGTGAGGCCCCTTGCACGCTCCACTCCACGGTGACGCCGCTCGCGACGGGCGTGGCCGTCAGTGACACAGACACCGGGGCGGGCGCATTGTTCTTTGCGGGCACGTTCACGACGACGGTGTTGCTGTACACAATATCTTCGGATCCTTCAGGCACAGCGGCTAACCGGTACTGGTAAGTGCGCCCACTCTCAATAGCGTCGTCATTGGCGGATGATATCGATGTGTCAGAGTACCTTGCGATTTCATTGTCCGGGCATATCGGCTGTGCGCCCTCGGATCGCAGCAGCACCAGCTCTTTGCATGTGACGTCACCGGAGATCGCCCACGTCAATGTCACGCGCGACCCCGCGGCTTCCCCCGCGAGCTGCAACGCGGATGGCTGCTCGGGTTGCGTTGTGGGACTTGCCGAAGGCGGGCTTGCCAGGATGTCCAGTTTCTCGTAGATCCCGGTAGAAAACCCGGCGTCCACGTCCTGCCGGATGCTGGCCATGAGCCTGCCCTCATTCAATCGCTCGCGGGAGACCGGCTGTTTGTCAGCCTTCTTTTCCTGAGCCATGGATATGGTCATGACCTCGCCCTGCGAGACCTCGATCGGCTTATGCGAATTGATGGAAACATCGACGGCGCTCTCAACGGCAAGAACCTCGAGGCGCCCCGATACGCGATTCTCGACGTTGAACGTCGCGCCACGCGTCTCAGATGAGACACCACTATTGGAAACCACGTACCTCGTGCCTTTGTGAACCCTGTGATAAGTGCTCCCGGACACATGCTCGATCTCGACATCCCGCGGGGCAAGCTTCGAAACGCGGGCCTCGGACCCATCGGTCACTCGCATTATGCTCATGTCGGGAAAACAAACCGCTACGGAAGAGCCGACTCCCGTACGAATGCTCCAGCCCTCGGCGAGCCGGTCTTCCGACGACGCCTCTCTCCACCGGCGCCCGGGGACAAGCACCTCGGCCGCGCCGGACAGCTTCGAGATCCGCGCGACCTCGCGCGGCTTTTCAGGCGCCGTTCCGCGCCCAAACGGTGAGATGGTCTGTGCCGCGAAAGTTACCACAACGGACAGCGCGAATACTGTCGCGACAACCAGCGCGCGCCTCAAAGGAATCGTGACGTGTGTGTACCTGTCACGTTTGCGCCTCTGCCGCAACAGGCAAAGGTGGCCTACCAGGCGATCGCGCGCCTCCGGATCCATAGACGAGTCGTCTGGCATGAGAGATCGGATAGCCCGCGCCATCGGTTCCCTGTCGTCGAATTCCTCGTCAATCAGTATTCTCTTGTAGAGCTTTCTCCTGTTAAACACGTCAACCCACTACTCCTGAATGATCCTGTCGAGAGGCCCGCCTTGTGCCCGCCGCTTGAGTTCGTCAAGACCCCTCAATATTCTCTTGGACGCCGCGCTCTCTGTTATCCCCAGCGTCTCCGCCACTTCATGAACCCGCAGGCCACCGAAGTATCTCAGGCTCACGGCCCGCTGGCACTTGAGCGGCAACTGCTTCATGAGCCCGACCAACTCCCTGTAAAGTTCGGCGCGCTCGAAACTGTCATCCACAGCCGCCACACCGCTCCTCAATCCATCATCAAGAAACGTCTCCATTCTGCGGCCCTTGCCCCTGTAAAAATCCGTGAGGCTGTTTGTCGCTATCCTGTATATCCAGGTCGCGAATGACGCCCGCGATTCGTCGAACGCGTCCATGTTCAGTATCACCTTTTCAAAAACTATCGAGGTTATGTCCTCTGCATCCTCGACTCCCCCGACCCGCTTGAGGATATAGTTGTAAATTCTCGGCAAATACTGATCGCACAACGCCTCGAGCGCCTCGTGCGACGCGTGAGCGTCACGCGCGAGCAACACGGGCAAACTCTCCCGCCCGCGCGCGACTCTCAAGCCGCCACCGCTATTCTTTTCTTCTATACGTTCCCGGTGCACAATATCCCCCAACCTCGCTCAACTTTTGGGGTCAGGTCAGGCACTGTCTACCGCTAAAGCGGTAGACGGAAAGGTAGACGGTGCCTGAAAGGTAGACGGTGCCTGACCCCTCTTAAACTTTAAAAAAAGACCTGCTCCCAAAGTTAAGCGAGTAGCCTCGAGGCGGGAACCCCGCACAGGAAACGGAACGTGCCTTCTCCCGTGTTCCTGTACTGATGCCGCGCGCATGGCGGAATGAATATGACGTCGCCGACGGCTACCTGGTGGAACGTCCCCTCGACCATGACCTCGCCCTGACCCTCGACAACAAAGTTCTCGTGCTCGTTTTCGTGCGAGTGGTCAGGCGTGTTGCCGCCAGGGGCGATCTCGATCATTCGCAGGTTATAAAAAGGCGCTCCGTCAAGCTCCTCGTCAATAAGGCGCCGTATCTCAACGCCAGGGGCAGCGCTGCCGAACTCAAAGGCATGGATGTCCGTATAGTGCGCCATCTTGAACTCAGGTTGTGACTTTGCCATCTCCATCCTCCTTTTCTTATTATAGAATTAAAATAGGTGAAACAGACGCAAATTCCACATCAGGGGTCAGGCGATGTCAACCACGTAGCAGTGGGCAGTGCCTGACCCCTCGGGCAAAGGGGATAGCCACCGTGTAAGCCGGATTCTGTACCGCGAGCGCGGTGGTGGCCATCTATCTGGGACCCGCGTTGCCACGGGCCTCGTGCTGCCAACCCGGGAGTCGAAACGCGGCGGGCCACCGCTCCTCCCCTATTCGGCATCGCTCCGGGTGGGGCTTGCCAAGCCGGCCAGTCACCTGGCCGCTGGTGGTCTCTTACACCACCGTTTCAGCTTAACCTTCCGCTTGCGCGGCGGGTCTTTTCTTTTCTGTGGCGCTTTCCGTCGGGTCGCCTCGCCTGGACGTTATCCAGCACCCTGCCCTGTGGAGTCCGGACTTTCCTCGAGGCTGTCGCCCCGCGGCCACCCGGATGACTATCCCTGAAGATATTGTAGCACCGTTGAGGACGGACAGTAATCTATTCAGCCTATTCGCGCTTCACCGGCATCGCGCGCGGGCACACCGAGAAATACTCTTTTCGGAGGGACATCCGTTACGACAACCGCTCCCATCCCAACAACGGCGGCTTCTCCAATGGTGATCCCTGACAGCAGATTGGCCCCGGCGCCTACCGCCGCCCGTCTCTTGATTATCGGGCCCGCGTACGTCTTACTGGTCCACATTGACATGTACCGGTCGTTGGTAGTGACAACGTACGGGCCTACAAAAACGTCCTCCTCGATGACCGTCTCTCCGGTGATATAAGCGCCGGTTTGTATTCTCGCCCTGGCGCCGATCTTGATGTTCGACTCTAAGACGACCATGCGCCCGATTATTACGCCTTCGGCGACAACGCATTTCTCGCGCACCGCCGCAAGGTCTCCGATGTAGCAGTTTTTCGCAAACTCGGCGCCGCTGTTGATCACCACCGAAGCCCCAATTATCGTTCCAGCGCCTACTACCAGGACACCAACTTCATCCACGCCTCTCCTGCTGGTTGCTGAAGCGCTGGGCGGCTTCCCAAGAACCGCGTTTGACGCGACTTTTACGCCTTCTCCAAGTCTCGTGCCCCGGTGGACAACGACGTTGTGCCCCAACTCACAACCCATGCCCATGACTACGTCATCTTCGATGACCGCATTCTCGCCAAAGTGACACCCCGGCGCCACGCTTGCCGAGTCAGAAAAATAAGCGCTCATGCGTGCCTCCGCTGTAGTAGATTGTAGATGAGCGGCCTTTCGTCGCCGCGTTACGCCTTCTCGAGCGCCACAGGTTGCCCGTTCAACTCGAGCGACTTCGTTGCGGCGCTCAAGACCTTGACAACGCGGAGCCCCTGCTCTCCGTCCGACAGCGGCTTCTTCTCCTCGCGCACACAATCACGGAAGTGTGCGCACTCCTTTCGGAGGGGTTCTTCCCACCTGATGAACGGCACGGTCTGATCCCCGTAGTGAATCTGCGGCTCGTTGCCAAGCTCGAGGTCGAGATAGTACGCTCGCTTGTCGAAAACGCGCACTTTCTCGTCAGTGCTCATGTCATCGAACACAAGCATCTTCTCTTTGCCCACAATGGTGAACTTGCGCGTTTTGTGCGGGTCGAGCCAGGATACGTGCAGGTTGCCGATTTTCTTTCCGGGGAAATAGAGGGTGCAAAACACTACATCCTCGAGACCATCCTGCAGATATGACGCGCCTCTCGCCACAACGGACTCCGGCTCGATTTCAAACAAGTACAGCATCACGGATATGTCGTGGGGCGCCAGGCTCCACAGACAGTTCTCGTCGCGCCGCAGACGGCCCAGGTTCAGCCGTTGCGAGTAGATGTAGCAGAACTCGCCCGCCTCGCCAGAGTCAAGATACTTCTTGAGGTAGTCCACAGCGGGGTGGTATATCAACAGGTGACCCACCATGAGGATGCGCCCATTCTTCTCCGCCAGATCGACCAGCTCGCGACCCTGCTCTACCTCCAGGCTCAGCGGCTTCTCCACCATCACGTGCTTTCCGGCGAGTAAAGCCCGTTTTGCCAGCGGGTAATGCGTCACGGCGGAAGAGGCCATCACGACGGCTTCGACCTCGTCGTCATCCAACACGGTTTGGATCTCTGTAGCCAGCTCTACACGGGGGAACCTGCGGCCCGCCTCGTCGAGCTTCTCCTGCGAAGAGTCGCAGATATACTTCAGCCGCACGCCATCAAGCTCGAAGAAGTTGCGGCACAGATTCGGCCCCCAGTACCCGTAACCGATTATTCCTATGACCACGTCCCGATTGTCCAAAACACCCCTCCTGTTCACTTATTAAAGCGCACCAGCCCCAGGGGTCAGGCACCGTCTACCGCACCGTCTACCACGTCTACCGCTAAAGCGGTAGACGCCAGGGGTCAGGCACCGTCTACCGCACCGTCTACCACGTCTACCGCTAAAGCGGTAGACGCCAGGGGTCAGGCACCGTCTACCGCTGAAGCGGTAGACGTTGCCTGACCCCTAACCGGAGTTGATGGCGTCGCGCACGCGCTCGACCTCCGCCGCTGTCATGCCCGGGAATATCGGGAGAGACAGAACTTGATCCGCCGCACTCTCCGACTCCGGCAGTTCGCCGGGCCTGTAACCGAGGTATCTGAAGCACGGTTGCAGGTGAAGCGGCAGTTGGTAGTAGATGGCCGAGCTCACACCGGCTCTCGAGAGCTTTTCCTTGAGGACGTCCCTTTCCTCTGACCGGATCGTGTACTGATGATAAACGTGGAAAGCTTCAGAAGGAACCGGTGGAGTCACAACCGTTGTGAGGGAATCATTGTAGACTGACGCGATCTCTCGCTTCTCCGAGTTCCACGCGTCGAGCTTTGTCAGCTTGACCCGCAGGATAGCAGCCTGAAGCGCGTCGAGCCGGCTGTTCACTCCCAGAATTTCGTGACAGTACTTGCGCTTCGAGCCGTGCGCGCGCAACATTCTCACCCTCTCCGCCAGTTGCTCATCCCGGGTGCACACCATCCCGCCGTCCCCGGCGCAACCAAGGTTCTTTGTCGGAAAAAAGCTCAACGCGGCGGCAGCTCCTGTCGATCCGGCCATCCGCCCGCGATACGCCGCCCCGAGCGACTGGGCGCAATCTTCGATAATAGACAGGCCGCTGTTCTCGGCGATCTCGACGAACGGATCCATGTCAACGGGGAGGCCGAATAGGTGCACTGCCACAATCGCTTTTGTGCGACTGCCGACTCGCGCCCGCACCGATTCAGGGTCGAGGTTGAAAGTCAAAGGATCGATGTCGGCAAACACGGGCGATGCCCCACAATTGGCGATTACGTCCGCCGTCGCGACAAAAGTGAAAGCTGTGGTGATAACCTCATCGCCCGGGCCGATTCCCAGTCCCTTCAAGATGAGGTATAAGGCGTCCGTGCCGGAGCCGACGCCGACGGCGTGCTCGACCCCCAGGTATGAGGCTATTTCGCGCTCGAACTCATCAACCTGTGATCCGAGTATATAGTTTCCACTAAAAAGCGTTTCCCTGACGGCCAGCTCTATTTCTTTTTCCAGCTCCCGGTACTGGCGCGCCAGGTCAATAAGCGGCACGTTTATCATCGCTTCTCCAATGTCAGCAGATTTCTGTACCAACAGTAATCTAACATGTGGCGGCGGGCAACCGGCGGGAATGAACGCCCGTTGATTTTCCGCCACTGGCGAATACTCAATCCGCGTGTCTTTTAAATATTCTAAAGACCAGCGCCAGAACAAACTGTCTCTCGTTGCGCTCTATTCCACCTACGAGAAAGATTACCGCAAAGAAAACGATGGCCCCGGTAGTTATCACCAGCAGAAGCCCGCCCGCGCCATGAACTGCAATTCCATCCAGCACTGCCAGGCATGCCGCCATGATGGCGGTCGCTATCAACACCCTGAGCGCGCCGGCCCATGGGAACTCCCACTTCATAAGATCGCGTGACATGACGAGCGTCAGCGCGAAAAGAACCGCATAGCACACGAAAGTCGCCCAGGCTGCGCCGACGAACCCGTATTTCGGAATCAACAGGAAGTTCAGAGCCAGGTTCAGCAGCGCGGCTGACATGACCGGGTAGAGCATGAGCCTGGTCTTCTTCTTGAGCATGAATGCGCAGGTAGGGAGCCAGGTTATGTTCACGAACACCATCGCCAGCGCCAATGGCAGAACGGCTCTGGTGGCCGGCATGTATTTCGATCCGGATATGACACTCATCATGCGGAATCGAAGCACCCACAGGCCCGTCATGCACGGAAGGATAATTATCAGGAAATATCTCGTGAGCCGCTTGATCAGGGCTCGAACCTCGTCCTCCCCATCGTACTCGTATGTCTTCATGATTACCGGGGTACTGCCGAGAATGAGCGCGCTCAAGATCACGCCTGTCACATTGGTCATGAGGTTATAAACAATCGAGTAGAGACCAACCTGCGCGGCGCCCTTGAACAGATCCACAATATACCTGTCGGCCACGGTCAGGACGCTCGAGAATCCGGTGGCGAAGATCAGGACAAAGCCGTAACCGAAAAACTCGCGGCTCAACCGCGATGAATGGTCTTTCCACCTTACGTGATGGTGCACACGCAACATCCACAACTCAACGGGCAATAGCAGGACGAGCGTTCCAAGCCATCCCCAGAATATGCCCTCGACGCCGAAGCCGAACCACACCACGAGGCCCGCACCCACCAGGTAACGGCCGGCGCTCAGCAGTATTGTAAGGATCGAGTACTGCCAGGCAAACTGCCTCACGCGCATGAGCTCGAGGGAAACACTGAAAATCGTGAACAACGCAAAAACCGCGATCCCCAGGCAAACGACCAACCTGTATCCGCCGAGAGGAACGGCGAACGCGGCCAGCAGCAGCGTCACCACGAAACAGAGCGCGATGAAGTGCGGCATGTAATGGTAGATGGTCGAATAGAAGACGCCCAGCTTCTCGTCCCTGTTGTACTCCGGATAGAAACGCAGGGCCGACTGCGAAAGCCATATATAAAACAGAGGAGCGAGAACGCCTATGGCGACCGACACCAGCGAGTAGATGCCGTAATCGCGCGGGCTGAACAATCGCGTGAATATCGGAATGGAGATAAAACCAATGGCCGCCGCTGCGACGCTGGCGCCAAGGTACCAGGACGAATCCCTGCCTATCTCAACTATCTTCTCTTTCAAGGACGCCTCCAAAAACGCACATTATCGCAGAAAAAAATAGAGAGCAACCTGAACCGGCGGCCGGGCTTCAGGGAACAACCAGAGCGCCAACCTCCAGTGTGTAAACTCAGACCGGAATCAAACGCGCCGTATCACGGCTATCTTCTGCCCGGGACCATCTTTGACAAACCGCAGAACCACACCGTCCAGGCAGTACAATGCAAATCCCCAGATGTAGCTCAGGACACTCCCCGCCCCCCCATCCGCCTGGTGGCGCCCGCAGCCAGTGTGTTCAGTCGAAAGCCTTTCCGCACGATCCACCTGGCGACCCGGCTCTTCAGCCGACCGGCATCGATGGGATTGTTCATGAAGAAAGAGATAGGCACCAGATCCACTATCTCCATACCCCTTGTCTTGTGAACTTCCCTGTAACGCGCTAACGTGCGTTGCGTCTCGTGATGTCCTCTAAGCGGCTCGGCGCCATCGATGAAGTTGTCGATTATCAGGATCGTCGAGTCTTTTTCAGTGAGCGCCTCGATGGTTTCAATCGCGTTCTCAAACCCTTCCTCTTCAATGACGTGAAATAGCACGTTGAAAACAGTCAAGATATCAAACTTGCCAGGGTCGATCTCGAGATTCTTCGAGATGTCCACCCTGTGAAAATCGCAGGAAGGGTAACGAATTCGCAACTCGGTTACACTCTTCTCCGTGATGTCAAAACCCACAAGATCCCGAACCCCGCGCTTGTGCCAGAAATCGATATAGTAACCTGTCCCTATCCCGACATCTATCATCCTCACGTCACAGGTTTTCACCGCGTTGCGCTTCAGCGCCCTGGCGATGGCCCTCTTGTTGGATTTGTAATACCAGAAATTATACTGATTGCTGAAAGCGAGGTGGCCCACTCCCTGAAGCGAGAAGCAGGAGCTCAATCGATCTTCCCAGTATTGCCGGGGTACGTACTCGGCAGCGTTGAATCGGCTCAAGGCGTCGTTCTTCTTCTTGCTCATATTATCTGGCCACCTTTGAAATCGCCATCAACTCCATCGCGTTGCCGTCAAGCCGTTCCGTCAGGTAAAAATCGTTCATCGAAAAACTGCGCGGCGGATTGAACAGTTCCTCAAGAGCGGAAGGCACGCCTTCTGCCTCGGAATGCTTAACCACGACGCCTTTCTTCAGCCTCGAGTAGAGCCCGGAAAACGCTCGTTGGATCAGCTTGCCGGCGGGGTTGCGAACATAAGCCCTGAAAGCCGATCTCCGCACGCGTATTTTTTCGATCTCCTCAATCCACTGCTTCGCCCGTATGCCCTCGATACTCACATCACGGAAACGACTGTTGAGCAGATGCCGGAATTGATGGGGACGGAACTCCTGCCAGTGCTCCTCGTTGAACGGTTTCTGTCCCGGCATCAGACGGAACTTCCTGTTCGGGGTGACAAGGATAATAAGACCGTCGTCTCTCAAAACCCGACTTATCTCATCGAGAAAAGCGCCGACTGCGCCAGGTGGTATGTGCTCAATAACCTCGAGCGCTACCACTACGTCAAACTCGGAGTCAGAAAAAGGCATCTCCGTCGCGTTGACGGCTTTGAACGTCGTGTTCGGAAGCGACCTCTTTTCGATGGCGAACCCGATCGCATCCTCATCCATGTCGATGGCAACGATGCTCCTGACCTCACGCGACAGGAGTTCGCATCCGTAATCGGTGAAACACCCGATGTCGAGAACATCCTTCCCCGCAACGTATGGCAGGATAAACTCATAGGCCGCCATGTGGCGCGCGAACAACAGGAACCCTGAAACGAAGTCCTCGTCAGGCAGCATCGCAAAGCGCTCCGGATAGCGCTTCAAGAACTCTATGAGCAACTCGTACTGTTCTAAAAGACCAGGGTTGTCAATCACGCCAGCGACCTGTAAACGCCGTCCAGCATTTGCGTTATTCTCAGCCAACCGAACTCCCTTTCAATGAAAGAGGCGAGCTCTTCTCCACCGTACTCACCCAGGTGATCAATCATGTATTCTACCGCTTCAGCGAGAGCCCCGGAATCTCCGGGTGGAAAAAGGATACCGCCCATCGCAGGCATCGTCTCCTCGAACGCGCGTATCTTCGACGCGACCACCGGCTTTCCGCACGCCATGGCCTCGAACGCGACTATCCCGAAAGTTTCGAATAAAGTCGGATGGACGAGAAAATCGCACTCGATCATCGATCTCGCGACGTATTCCTTGTCCTGCCGCGCCCGAATTTCGAGCGCTCCCTTGTTGATGAGGCAAAGCGCGCGTGGATTCGTTTCGTACTTTTCGCGATCAACTCCAAGTATTTTCAGAAAAGCGCCAGGTCTTCTCTCAAAAAGGATCGCTGCCGCATCTATCAAGCAATCAAAGCCTTTTCCCGGGTTTGACGACAGAACAGCCAGCATCCGCGGCCGCTCCGCGGAAACGGGTCTCTCACTAAAGTGAAACAACGACGTATCGACTATGTTCGGCACCACGGATATATTGCCCCGCGCGCCATATCTGACAAGGGCCTCGGCGAGCAGTGGGCTGACCGGCAAGAGCGCGTCCGCCCGTCTCGCGACAAACCGCGCCTTGAGCCTCTCGAGAACATTGAGCTCACCGCGCGCAAGAAGCGAGAAGTGCTCGCTGACCACGACTGGAATCCCATAAAGACGACCGATTATCACCGCCGGAAAGCCGGCGGCGTACACGTGAGCGTGGATAATATCCGGCGTCCAGCCTTCCGCCCTCAATTTCCTGAAAGCCCTCATAACCGACACGCTGTAGCCCGGCGACCTTGATGCCCGAATAATCTTCGCCAATCCCGCCATGGCGCATCCAGACAAGCGCTTGTAAAACCTGGTGGATCTCTTCATTTGGATAGCCACGTCATCAGCTTTGCGCTCGAGTAAAGCAATCGGCGCAAAACGGTGACGATAGACGCGCGTGACGTCGTACGCCCCATCGTCCGCGCCTGACTCCTGCCTCCGGGGCAAGAGGCAAGAGGGTTTGCCCTCGATGACATGAAGAACGCGGACCTCGTTGTTTCGCGCGGCGGCGCGGGCGTGTTCTTTGGTGAAAACACCACAACTGGGGTTGTCATCATACGGATACCACAAGGCGATGAAGAGCACTTTCAGCCGCCTGTCACCGGTTTTTCGAGTTTCCAAATAAGGCGGCAGCCCGGGCGAGCATTCCCTAAAAGCCGATGATTCGTTCAATTAAATCCCTCCGCGCCCAGAACGTTTCTCGTGTCAACTACAGGCGCCCCCGATGACGCGATCGGCACTATAAGCAAACTTCCAAAAATAAGAAACTCTTCTTTCATGGCTCCTCACACAAATCGGTGGGTCGTTTCTGGCATCGGAAGGTCTCCCATCACATGATATAGCGCCAACTGGAATGTGCCAACGGTCCTGTATCCGT
>PHEX01000019.1 GCA_002843005.1 Candidatus Anoxymicrobium japonicum
TCCGCGAGAGGCGCGACCAGTTGCGCCACCCCGCCTACTCGAAGCCGGAGCTCCTGGCCGTGAGGCCCAACGAGGTCTGGTCCTGGGACATCACCAAGCGTGGCCCGGTTCTCCCGTGGGGCAAGACACGGTAGGAGGCGTGAAAACGCCGCCGGACTCAAGGACGTACTCCTTGCCGCTCGTTGGGCAGGTCAGCGTTTTCTTGAGGAACTCCGGCCCAAGAATGTCGCTAACCCAGCCGGCAGGCGGATAAGCTTCATGCTCTGCATAGTATGTGTTGATCGCCCCGTTTATCGTCCTCAAGTTAGCCTGGCAGGTTCGCTTTTGCGCGTTGTTCCGCGCGGTGTTCCGCGCGGTGACAAAGACCGGTATTGCTATTGCGCAAGCAATCATGAGCGGTATCAACAACGATGCGCAAACAATAAGGATGATGCCCCATACAGGGAACTTCTTTTTGGGGGGTATTCCGGCAGGCGGCACGTTCGACTGGCCAATGGGATTGCCGCACCGGGGACAGAAGTTGCCGCCCCCCAGATTCTCCCCGCAGTTAGAGCAGAGTGCCATTATTCCTCCAAACCTTTTTAGACGATAGAAGCGCATCTCATGTTAGTACAGTAGCACAGAAACGCAACACCGGGGGTCAGGCCCCTTTTGTTGCGTTCGCGCTACTATATAGGTAGACCCCTGGTTGCGGTAGACGGAAAGGTAGACGGTGCCTGACCCCTAATTAAATGATATCATTTATGCCTTCAGGAACGGAGTAAGAAGCGAGGCGCCCGTATGAAAAAAACCGCGAAGTTGGTTCTGCTCGGCCTCTCTATCTCGGCACTCGGCGTCGCCGGCTACATTGCGCTGAGATTGAAGCGCTCGATTCCGCGGACGGACGGCGCGCTCCGGCTTCCCTGCCTTGACGACGAAGTCGAAGTCATCTTTGACCGCGCGGGCATCCCGCACATCACGGCGAAAAGCGATCTCGACGCCTACCGGGCCATGGGCTACGTTATGGCGCAGGACCGCATGGTTCAGATGCAGACGATGCTGCGGCTCGCCACCGGCACACTGGCGGAGGCCATCGGCGGCATGGCCGTTGACACGGACATGTTCATGCGCACTATTGGCCTCTCCCGCATAGCGGAGGAGTTCGCCGCCGGCCTCGACCCCGAGTCTCGAGAGATTCTCGCCGCCTACTGCGACGGAGTCAACTCCTACGTCGCGGGTCCGGCGTCCAGGCTTCCGTTCGAGTTCATGTTCCTCAAAGGCCGCCCGCGTCCGTGGACCCACGCCGATTGCCTCACTCTGGGACTCCTGACAACGTGGCTTCTCGACTCGTTCTGGCTCGCGGATCTCATGAGGGAAAAGCTGATCCGCGGCCTCGGCTTTGAGCGCGCGCTCGAGCTCCTGCCCGAAACCGCGCCGTACAATAACCCGCCCGTCAAAGTTGATGGCCCGGGCCCCGGCGCCGTGCCGGTCGAGCCGGGCGAGGAGATCGACTGGGGATTCGACACCGAGTCCGCGGGAGGGCAGTGGCTCTCGAACGTCGGCGGCCTGGCCGCCCGCTCCGTTTTCGGTTCGAACAACTGGGCGATCGACGGCAAGCACACGACCACGGGCAAGCCAATCCTCTGCGGCGACCCGCACATACAGCACAACGCGCCCGGCATGCTCTATCTCTGCCACCTGACCACGCCGTCGAGCGACATCATTGGCGCGGGCTTTCCGGGCCTGCCGGTCATCCCCTACGGACACAACGGCTATTGCGGCTGGACCGCCACGAGCCTTTGCCCCGACACGCAAGATTTGTACGTGGAGAGTTTCGAGTCCGAGGAATCGAATCGCTACCGGTACAAGGGCGAGTGGCACGACGCTGAGGTGATAGAGGAAGAGGTGAAGGTTCGCTTCGGCAGGACGCGCAAGCTCAGGATACTTGTGACACGCCACGGGCCGATCATCAAGCGCAAGGGCAACAAGGGTCTCGCGCTCAAGTGGGTCAGCCAGGACACTTCATTCGACTCCCTGGGCGCGATGCTGAAACAAAATCACGCGCGCTCACTCGACGAGTTCGTTGGCTCGATGGAGAACTTCGTGGGCCCGGCCCTCAACCAGGTTTACGCCGATATCGACGGGAACATCGGGTACATGGCCTCCGCAAAAGTGCCGCGTCGCGCGAAGGGCGATGGCAGCATCCCTTATCACGGGGAAGATAACGATTGTGAGTGGAAAGGATACATTCCGTTTGAGAACATGCCGCGCGCGCGGAACCCGAAAGAAGGCTTCATCGTCACGGCGAACTCCAAGATTGTGAGCGAAGAGTATCCTGATATCATCACCAGGGCGTGGGAGGCGCCTTATCGCAACGGCAGAATTTCTTCCCTCTTGAGAACCCGCGACAGGTGGGCGCCCGATGACATGCCGATGATACACGCCGACACCTTCACCTTCCCGGGAAAGACGTTCGCCGAACTCGCGGTTCGCGCGGCAACCGTCGCCGCACACGACGGGATGTCGCCCGGCGCGCGTGAAGCGGTGGAGCGCCTGGCCGCGTGGGATCACCAGGCGCGCGCACGGTCGGTCGCGATGACGATCTACTTCTACTCCTGGCGCCACCTGACAGAATCTCTGTTGCGGCACAGGCTTGGCAGCACTCTCTACAGCGACTACACGCGCTCGTGGACGTCGGTCAGCCTGGCGGTTGAGGGAGTCCTCGCGTCAAGGGATCCGTTCTGGCTGCCGCCGGGCGCCGGCACTTACGAGCAGGTGGCGCGGGACGCGCTCGAGAAAGGGGTTGAAGAGATAGAACGTGTGTACGGGACGCCCGATCAATCTTCGTGGAAGTGGGGCCGCGCGCACTACCTCACATGCCAGAGTCTGCTGGGGCTGTTCTGGCCGCTCGACAGGATATTCAACGTTGGGCCTGTCCCCCGCGACGGCGAGAGCGACACCGTCAACGCTTCCCCGCCCGCAAGCGAGTGCATCACGCAACTGGTGGCGCGAGGCGCGATGGGCGGCTGCGCGAACATGGCGATTTTGCCTGACCGTGAGAGCCATGCGGCGTACGGGGGCCCCGCGCTGCGGATAATCATCGATTTCCATGACCTGGACAACTCGAAGGCCGTGCTCGACGTCGGGCAGTCGGGACATCGCCTCAGCCCGCATTACAAAGACCACTTTCCCGTATGGCGTAACGTCGAGTACCTGCCGTTGCCTTACAGCAAAGAGAAAGTCCAGGAGCAGGCGGCAAGCGTTCTGCGGCTGACGCCGTAGTCGACCCCGCGCGGGGGCGTGGATTGAAATCGGGAATACTATAAGATAGGGAATCAAGTGCCGCGGGAAGAAAAAACGGATGGCGAGCACATGAGCGATGAGAAGAAAAGAAAGTTCTGGCGAGGTCGCCGTGCGAAACACGCGGATCAGGAAACCGCCGCCGTGGATGCGGCGCGGTTGCCGGAAATAGCGGGGCGGCAGGTCTATCCACAGTCACCCGCCGGACAAACCGCGGCGCCCGTGCGGCCCGTGTCGCAACCCCAACCGTCACAGCGCACAACTGAAACTCCTGGACCGGCGCAACCACAGCCGTCACCTGCTATCAGGCCTGATGAACCTGCGCCGCGACAGCCGCAACCTCAAACACCGCTTGCAACGCCAGGGCCTGCGCCGCAACCTCAAACACCGCTTGCAACGCCAGGGCCTGCGCCGCGACCTCAACCACAAGAGCAACCGCCGCAGCCAACCCCTGAGCCTCCGCAAGGTGAACCGCCGTGCGCGTACGGTAAGCCACCGGAAGGGCAGGGTTTCTATCCACCCGGATCCTCGCAAGGTGGGGGATATTTCTTCCCGGGTCCGTGGTATCCGTCACCGTACGGAATTCCGGGACAGTATTACGGTTACCCCGCTCCCGGACAGACCGGGCAGATGCCGGTGATTCCCGGTGTGCCACACGGGTACCCGGGAACAGGCGCATACGATCCACCGGGCGCGATGCCCCAGCAAAGATATCCATACGAAACGTTCCCACCAGGCGCGCCGTTGCCACCGCTCGGGTTTGGCGCCCCCGAGGAGCTGGAGTTCGGGTCTCTGACGCGCGGCGAAACGAGCCATTGGCGTATCGATTTCAAGTGGGTGTTCGGGATAGCAACCGCACTGTTGATATTCCTTGCGCTTGGGGCCGCGGGCCTTTATAGAGGGACCGGCGCCGGCGCGGCTCATCAGGTATTGACGCCAATTATCGAGAACGCGACAGAGGTCAGGCACTCCGTCAAAGAGAACTATCAGCGGCTTCGAAGTAGCGCCCGGCGAGACCCTGACTCCAATATCTACATTCCCGACATCGGGGCCACTGTTTCAATCAAAGGCGATGCGATCTCATCACTCAGTTTGGATGAACTCACAGAGCGTGTAATCCTGGAGATCGAACGGCGTATCTACGCCCGAGGTTACAGGCAAAGCATTCCGATGGCCTCGGCACAAGGCGCCGGCGAGGAAAGGGCGAAGGCGGCGTGTGTCACTATTCTAAGCAAGCTCAACAAGAGTGGTCACAGCGCCTTGCTCATGCCAATCATCATTATTGGAGTTCTCGCGCTCGCCTTTGGCATACTGTTCATACTGTTTTGCATGGGGTGGGGGAAGGGGGTGGGAACAGGCCTGGTGTTCATCATGGGCGCGTTCCCCGGATCCCTGTTGCTGCGCATAGGCCACCAGTTTTTCTGGAGGGCGGGCGGTTCGAGCACTTTCAAGCCCGCGTCTCACCAGGCCTTCCGGACGATAAGCTCACTCTCGGTTTCTTGCTTTGACATCGCACTCGCGTTTGGGGCGTTGGTTCTGATGATCGGTGTGATAGGAGCGACAATAGCCCGCAAGACACGCCGAAGGATTCCGCCGTTCACCGAACTGAGAACGCAACCCGAAATTGAAGAAGAAACTGTGTAGCACAGACATTCCTGTCTGTGACGTTACTTTCCACAGGCAAGAATGCCTGTGTCACATTCTAACCTCCTGAGTGGACGGCGCCTGACCCCAAATGAAAAACCCGTGGCCTTGGTCGGTCACGGGTTTAACTTTCAAGAGGCTACTATGCTTTTTTCGCGGCCTTCTTCTTCGCGGGCGCCTTTTTCTTTGCTGCCGCCTTCTTCTTCGCGGGCGCTTTCTTCTTCGCGGCCTTCTTTGCCGGCGCGAGTTTCTTCTCGAGATCGGCAAGGTGATCCTCGACGGCTTTGATATCGGACTTCGTCACGATCCCCAGTGAGCTGAGGGTGTCCTTGACAGATTTGCCGATCGCGTCCACGAGCTCTTCGCTCTCTTTCTTGCCCTTCTTTACGAGTTCCTGGACGGTAGCCTCCAGTTTCCTGTCCTGGGCCGTTCCTTTTACCTTGGCCTTTCCGCCTTCGGCCAGCACTTTGCCTTTCTTTATCATGTCATCGACGGAGTTGATGGAATCGTCCTTGACAGACGCGAGGGCGCCGAGAAGGAGATAAGGCATGTCATTGAGCTCCATTTAAACACCTCGTTTCTAACGTTGCCGCAACAGCGTTGTTGCGTTGCACTATTTGATCCGCTTCTCGATGTTAGCGAGCCTCTTGTCGAGCGCCCTGATATCGTTCTTGGTGATAGCCCCCATGTTGTCGAGAATTCTTGTGACCTCTTTGCCGATCGCGTTCAGGAGGTCTTCCCGCTCTTTCTTGCCCTTCTCCACCAGATTCCTGACCGCCTTGTCGGCTGAGACGATACCCTTTCCCGACTTGCCGCTACCGGCCTTGCCCTTCTCGACCAGATCCTCGACGGTCTTCTTGGTTTCTTCCCGAATAGTGCTCATCGCACCAAGCAGAAGATAAGGAACATCCTTTGGCTCCACGGTTCCACCCCCCTTCGACCGTATTTCAAGCAAAAACATTTCGTTGTCTTCTGAGAAGTAATGCAATTATATGTTCACTCCCTTCAATGTCAAGGATTGCCATGCTGTGTTTTGACAGAACTGGCTTTTAGAGGAGTTGCGAAGCGGGTTTCAAATAAGGGAAGCAATCAACTGGAAATACAGAAGATCAGGTGAGATAATAAAGCGGGTAATTGCGGTCGTTGGTTAGTTAACGGATGGACGTGGCGCTCGAAGCTCTTGAAAAGAACAGGAGGGGATTGAAGTGGTCAAGGCGAAGATGAGCCGAAGCGAAGCCGGACGCAAGGGTGGCGAGACTACCAAGAAGAAATATGGCCCCGATTTCTACTCTAAGATTGGGAGTGTTGGAGGCAAGAAAGGTGGCATGACCACCAAGAAGAGATACGGCACCGAGTTCTATCAGAAGATAGGTCGCAAAGGCGGAATGAAATAACGATAGCCATCTTTTGCGACGATGCTCAATTGAGCAAACCTTAATCGCGTTGGTTTAGCCTTACAGGTTCGCTTGCGCAGTAGAGGCAGGAAGCTCATTATGTATTCAAATCTGGACGTTCATAATCGCCTGCAAGAACTCGATATCCCTCACGAATTTTTCAAGTTGCCTGGCCAGGCAAAAAACCTCGAGAGAGCCGCCGCCGCGCTGGGGCTCGAGCTGTGGCAACTGGCGCGCGTGGAGCTCTTTCGCGTGGACGGCCATGTGGTGATGGTTATCGTGCCCGGTGACCGCGAGGTGGACATCGAGAAGCTGAAGGATCTGACAGGCGGAAGTGAAGTAACGCCTGTCGCCGCGGAAGAAGTTTCCTCTCTCACGGGTTACGTCTCGAGCGCGCTTCCACCGGTCGGCCACAAGGTTGAGATGTCATCGTACATCGACTACAACACCCTTCGTGAAGATGTGATATATACTAGCAGTGGTGAGCCAGCTACGATCCTGAAGATAAGGTCTTATGATCTCGTGAGAGCGACAGGAGGAGAAACCGTGGATCTGGTTTCGGCCTCCGAGGAACGGGGTGCTTAAGCAATGAGGTATGGGCGAGTGGTGGAATTGGTAGACACGCAGGGTTCAGGGTCCTGTGCTCGCAAGGGCATGAGGGTTCGAGTCCCTCCTCGCCCACCATTTCCCATGGAAGGCAGCGTAAGCGCCGGCAGGCGTCACGTGGCGGTAGCCGCTAATAGCGCATCCTGGCAAATCACAAGTGAAACTCGTGGCTCGCATAGCGATTTTGTGAGCAAATTCACATCGTCCCCGCCCTCGCGCGGGGCGTGGATTGAAATGAAATGAAGTGAAATGAAACACAGGTATTGAATGGCTCAGTCATCCAGTCCGAGGCCTAGATACTCAACCGGGAAAAGACGGAAAAACGTCCGAGGGAGGCGCCCGACCTCCAGAGGCCCGGTGCCGGCGCGTCGTCGCGGACCCGCGCCAATCCTAATCATCGCGGTGATAGTGGTTCTGCTTGTCTCCTGCTGGATCTTTGGCAGGGGATGTGGCGGCAATCAGGAGGCCGTGGAGAATGAGAAGCTTCACGAGTATAGCGCGGAGGCCCACAAGCTCATAGGGCGCTCTGCCACTGTCGGCGCGCAGTTCCAGGGTTTGCGCACAACCGTCAAAGATCTGTCCCGTGACGATGTCGCGCGAAAGTTGCAGCAGATGGTGGATACGTGCAAGGGAATCGCTCACGATTCTGAGCTTGTAATAGTGCCGGAGAAGGCGAAGAAGCTCCATCCGATTCTGCAGGTGGCGCTGGACATGAGAACCGGTGGGGTGAACGGATACAGCGCTTCAATACTGGACGTCCTCGATAAAAAGAACCTGGATTCCGCCGCGGACGCTATGTCGGCGGGGATGCTTGACCTGGTGGTGAGTGACAGGGCTATGCAGCGATACAGGGGCGGCCTCGAGGAAAAGCTAAAAAGCGCGAAGTTCGGCTTTGAGAAGATCGCTGATTCGATATTCATGCCCAGGACTGACGAGGCGTTGACCTCGAGCGCTCATGAATACATAGACGGGATATCAGGCAAAGAGACGGGCAACGCGCTTCATGGCGTTGCGGTGCTTGGGCTGACAACAACCCCGGCGCGTGTGGACAGTACCGAGTCGGGGATCTCGATCCTTCCTTACTCGAAATCCTTTGTCGTAAAAGTAAGCGTTCAGAACCAGGGAAATCAGGAAGAGCATGACATCCCGGTTGTAGTCACACTGACGCAAGACTCAGGGAGCGCTCCGCAGAAGAAGACGCAAAAGATTACCAGGCTAAAGGCGGGCGAAACCGCGACACTCGTTTTTGAAGATCTCGCGCCGGCGACCGGCAGCGAGAAAGAAAACACGGTAAAAGCAACGGCGGGCCCGGTGCCCAAGGAAAAGAAGACCGACAACAATACGATAGAACTTAACTTCATCATGCGCGCGGAATAGGCGACGATCACTTTCCACTTTTACAACCACGAGTTTATCCATACACAGAAAAAGTGTAACTATTCAGCCATGATCAGGGGTCAGGCAACGTCTACCGCTTCAGCGGTAGACGGTGCCTGACCCCTGGCGTCTACCGCTTTAGCGGTAGACGTGGTAGACGGAAAGGGAGACGTTGCCTGACCCCTGGTTGCGGTAGACGGAAAGGTAGACGGTGCCTGACCCCTGGTTGCGGTCAAGCTGAATAGTTACGAAAAAGTGGAAAGTGACCGACGTGTCAATCGAGTTGCTCTTGCGCCAGGGCTTGCGCTTTCCGGAAGACCTCTTTGATGGGGACGCCTTGCTCGCCGGCGATCCTCGCGCAATCTGAAAACTCCGGCGATACGCTTGTCACACGGCCGCTCTCACGGCCGACCTTCACGCTCACCGTGCCCCATGGGGTTTCCACCTCAACGGCCTCGCGCTCGATCGCCTTTTTCATGACCACGGACGTTCGCAACCCGAAAGTACTCGTCTCCTCGATCAATATCCGTTTGAGCGCGGCGACATCAGCCGGTGAGCAGAGGATGTTGATAACGGTTCCGGGCCGTGTCTTTTTCATCTGAATGGGCGTGAGCCACACATCGTGCGCTCCAGCGTTGAAGAGGCGCTCCATCACGTAGTCATAGAACTCGGGGTTCATGTCGTCGATATTCGTTGAGATGACGTACGCGAGCTGCTCCTGCTCCACGGGGAAGCCAAGCGGTTCGCCCGTGATTATCCGCAACAGATTGGGGACGCCGAGGTCTTTTGTCCCCGCGCCGTACCCCGTTTTAGAAAGAGTCATTGGAGGCATTGTTCCAAATTCGAACGCGAGCGTTTTCACAATAGCCGCTCCTGTAGGCGTCACGATCTCGGTTGGGATGCCACACCCATACGTCGGCGTGTCTCCGAGGATTTCCAGAACCGCGGGCGCCGGTACCGGGATTGACCCGTGCAACGTTTTTATCATTCCGTGCCCGAGAGGCAAGGGGGAAGAG
Organism: Candidatus Anoxymicrobium japonicum; assembly: GCA_002843005.1. Classification (NCBI taxonomy): domain Bacteria; kingdom Bacillati; phylum Actinomycetota; class Candidatus Geothermincolia; order Candidatus Geothermincolales; family Candidatus Anoxymicrobiaceae; genus Candidatus Anoxymicrobium; species Candidatus Anoxymicrobium japonicum. Next base: position 9,317 of record PHEX01000019.1, read on the forward strand.
AAGACTTCGTTGATCCCGAGCGCGTGCACACCGTACGCTGTTCCGACGATATCGACGATGGAATCCACTGCTCCGACCTCGTGGAAGTGCACCTGGTCGATTGGCTTATGGTGTATCAATGACTCGGCGCGCGCGATCAGCATGAAGATATCGAGGCTCGTGGTCTTGACCATCTCTGGCAGCTCGCTGTTTTCTATGAGGTCATTGATGCTGTTGAATGTCCGCACGAGTACGTTCTCGGGCGCTGTCACGTTGATCTTTGTCGCGCGGAGTCCGTAGCTCATAACGTCGCGTGATTCGAGCTGGAATTCTTCGAGGCCAAGGGTTTCAAGAATGTCCATCAACTCATCAACGCTCAACCCGAGGTCGATCAGCGCGCCCAACGCCATGTCTCCACTGATGCCGCTAAAACAGTCGAAGTAGGCGACAGTCATTGTTTGGTACTCTCCTTTGCCTGAGAGATCATTCTGTTGATGAGCCCGGCAAGATAACCCGCGCCGAACCCGTTATCGATATTGACGACGCCGACGCCGGCCGCGCACGAGTTCATCATCGTGAGCAACGCGGCGAGACCGCCGAACGAAGCGCCGTACCCGACGCTTGTGGGCACCGCGATAACCGGACAGGAGACCAACCCTCCGACCAGGCTAGCAAGCGCTCCCTCCATCCCGGCGACGACGACTATAGCGTTTGAGCGCTCGAACTCCTCGCGATAGGCAAATAATCTGTGAGCCCCCGCCACGCCGACGTCGTAAAACTGTTTTGCGACAGTTCCCATGATGGACGCGGTTACCCGCGCTTCCTCGGCCACGGGAATGTCGGCGGTTCCAGCGGAGACGATCGACACCACTCCTCTTGCCGCCGTCATCTCGCGCTCGATGGTTATGGCTTTCGCCTCGGGGTGATATACGGCGCGGTCGTCGAGTTCACGGATGAGTCGGTGGACGCCTGGATCCGCGCGGGTCAACAGCAAATTCCCCTCGTTATTCTCCAGGAGCGCCTTCGTTATCTTTGCGATTTGCTCGGGAGTCTTGCGCTCGCAGAATACGACCTCCGCGAAACCCTGGCGCAACTCGCGGTGGTGATCCACTCTGGCGAACTCGAGATCGGTGAAAGAAAGGGAACGCAAGCTCTCCAGGGCTTTTTCCGCGGGAACTTCGCCGGCTTCAACACGCAAGAGCAATTCTTTTATCGAATCTTCGTATGTCATGGGATTGACCACATATTAAACATGCAGATGCGCGCCGCTGAGATCATCGATTCTCGGGCAATACCTCGTTGAGCGAGCCTGTCCTGTAACCGGCAAGATCCACTGTTACATAAGTGAACCCGAGCGCCTTCAGTTTGTCCACCACCCGTTCGCGGACGCCGTCCGAAGCAAGAACAGGAATTCCCGACGGACTTACCTCTATGCGCGCGATACCGGTGTCATAGAAGCGCAGCCGCGCATTTTTCATGCCCATGTCCGAGAGGAACTCCTCGCACTGCTCAATAACGCCAAGCTTCTCGCGGGTGATTTTTTGGCCGTAAGGGATGCGTGTCGCGAGGCACGTCACGCCAGGCGTATTCCACGTGGCAAGCCCAAGTTCCCGGGACAGCGCCCGTATCTCGAACTTGTAGAGCTCCATTTCGAGAAGCGGACTACGGACTGAAAGTTCCGCGACCGCATCCATCCCGGGACGATAATCTCCGACATCGTTCATCTGGCTGCCGTCGAGAACCTCGGAGATTCCCTCGCGAGCCGCGATGTCCACGAGCTTGCTGAATCGAGCGTGCTTGCACAGGTAGCACCGCTCGGGCGGGTTGGATGTGAAGTTGGCGTCAGTCAGCTCGTCCGTCTTGATAGTGATGTGCTCGACCTTGAGCCGGGCCGCCATTTTGGATGTGGCGTCCATCATCGAGCGTGGGTTTAGAGGAGAATCAACTGTCACGGCGAGCAGGTTTTCGCCCAGAACCTCGCTGCCGACGGCAAGCAGGAGAGTGCTGTCGACTCCACCGGAATAGGAGACGAGCGCGCTGCCCATCTCGGCAAGACACTTCTTGAGTCTGAAATACTTTTCTTCGAGATTTGCTTCCATGCGGATATTATACACTTAACTTTTGGGGTCAGGTCTTTTTTAGGGGTCTGGCAACGTCTACCGCGCAGCGGTAGACGTTGCCAGACCCCTGGTTGCGGTAGACGGAGCGGTAGACGGTGCCTGACCCCTCTTAAATGACCCCTCTTAAACTTTAAAAAAAAGACCTGCTCCCAAAAGTTAAGTCGCTTTTCGACTATGTTGTATAATCGGAAACATGGTTGAGAACAACATCACGGCGATAATAGTAGTGCTGGGAGCTTTGTTGCTGCTGGCGCTTGCCGTTATTGTCTATTTGTTTCTGCGCACGAGGCGCATTGATCTGGAGTGCGAGCTGCTTCTTCGAGGGACCGAGGGCGCCAACTTTGTCGAGATCGTCAACGACAGCATCGACCAGACGCATGAGCTTCTCGGGAAGGTGGACGCGCTCTCCGAGAGATATGGCATGGTTCTGCGCCGCATGGCGGGCGCCGTCCAGCACGTCGGAGTGGTGCGTTTCGACGCGTTTCGCGACCTGGGCGGCCTGTTGAGCTTTGCCATAGCGTTCCTTGATGATCGCGGCAATGGCCTTGTCTTCAGCTCGATCTACGGTCGTAGCGATTCGCGGACATACGCGAAGCCGATCACAGAGCGCTCTTCATCATATGGGCTTTCGCCGGAGGAGCGAGAGGCGATCAGGCTGGCGATGCAGAGTGAAGAGATGGGCGCCATGCCGGTTGAGGCAAAGAATCTTGATCACGAGGAGCGGATGGCTAATCTGCGCCTCTTTCACGACAGAGAGGAACAGGAGCAGATTCCGAAGCGCGAGTCGCGCCGGGAGGCTGAGCCACGCGCAAGACAAGAGCTCTCGCCGGAAGAGCGTAGGCCCGCCCGGAGGCGCCCTGAGGCGCCGGCCAGACCGGCAGGTGGAAAGCGCGCGGGCGGGACGCCGGTGCAACGGCGCAAGTCACCCCCCAAATCACCCCCCAGACCGCGAAGGCACGACGCCCCGTCAGAAAAGCCAATAAGCGGGGAGCGCGAGTAACGTGCCCGGTATCGGTTATCTCGGTCCGAGCGGCACTATCACCCAGGAGGCGTTAGAGGCAAGCGTCGCGTCTGATTTCGATCGCGTGGTTCCGTACATGACTGTCCCGGAGGTGTTGCGCGCGGTTCAATCGGGCGAAGTGGACAACGGCATTGTTCCTATCGAAAACTCGATCGAGGGCTCGGTCAACGTAACTCTGGATACGCTGGCGTTCGAGACCGACCTGGTAATCGAGAGAGAGGTTGTGCAGCCGGTGAAGCATTGCCTGGTGGCGCGGCCTGGCGTATCGAGGAAAGAAGTCGCTGGTATCATTTCACACCCCCAGGCTACAGCCCAGTGCCGCGGATTTCTGGCGAGATGGTTTTCTGACACCCCGGTAACGGCGGCCAACAGCACGGCCGAGGCGGCGGTCATCGTATCAAAAACAGATGAGCCGTTGGCGGCTATCGCGACCTTGCTTGCCGCGTCGACGTACGGGCTCAGCGTGCTGGATTGCGATATCCAGGACTACCCAGAAAACGCTACTCGCTTTGTCATGGTCGGAAAAGAGAAAGTCGCGCGCACGGGCAAAGACAAGACTTCTATAGTTTGTTTCATTCGGGCGAACAGGCCTGGAAGCTTGCTCGATATCCTGCAGGAGTTTGCCTCTCGCGGCATCAATCTGACAAAGATCGAGTCGCGTCCGACCAAAAAGGTTCTCGGCGATTACTACTTTTTCATAGATATCGATGGCCACATAGAGGATCCCGGAGTCGCGGAAGCGATAGGCTCGCTGGTTAGCAAACTGCGCGAGCTAAAACTCCTGGGCTCCTACCCCGCCGCGTAGAGGGGTCAGGCACCGTCTACCCCTGTTGCGTTGGTTTATAATCTAAGCATGCTTGATATCAAGGTGATTCGTGACGATCCCGAGAGGGTCAAACAGGCGGTGCTCGATCGCGGCATGAAGGCCGAGGTCGTGGACGTTGACAGCGTGCTGGAGGCGGATGCGCAACGCCGAGCGATCCTTGTCTCGCTTGAGGAATTGAAGCACGAGCGAAACCTGGCGAGCGATGCCATCGCCGCTATGAAAAAAGAGGGCGCTGACACAATAACCATCACTGACCGGATGCGCGAAATTTCTGAACGTATCAAGAAGATGGATCTCGAGGTTCGTGATGTGGATGAGCGCCTTCGAGAGGCGATGCTCGACATCCCGAATATCCCGTATGAGTCCGTCCCTGTCGGGCCGGACGAGAGCGCGAATGTCGAACTCCGGCGCGCAGGCGGGCCGCCCACCTTTACGTTCAAGCCAAAGCCTCACTGGGAGATCGGCGAGCGGCTGGGGATCCTCGATTTCGAGCGCGGCGCCAAAATTGCCGCCGCCCGGTTCACCTTGCTCCGCGGCGCGGGCGCCCTGCTCGAGCGCGCGTTGATCAACCTCATGCTTGACATGCACACGCGAGAGCACGACTACACCGAAGTCTTCCCGCCGATACTCGCGAACGAGGCGTCATTCACCGGGACAGGGCAGTTGCCGAAGTTCAGGGACGACATGTACTCCTGTGACGACGGTCTTCTTCTCGTGCCGACCGCCGAGGTGCCTGTCACAAACATCCACAGGGATGAGATTCTCAGAGAGGAGGATCTGACGCTGAAATATGTCGCGTACACGCCATGTTTCAGGCGCGAGGCGGGGTCGTACGGCAGGGATGTCCGCGGGATCATCCGCCAGCACCAGTTCAACAAGGTCGAAATGGTGAAGTTCGCGCACCCGGACGTTTCGTTCGATGAGCTCGAAGCTTTGACCTCCGATGCCGAGGAAGTGCTCGAGCGTCTCGAGATACATTACCGCGTCGTTGCGCTCTCCACAGGAGACTTAAGCTTCTCGGCCGCGAAGTGCTACGACCTCGAGGTGTGGTTGCCTGGCGCGGGCGAGTTCAAGGAGATATCGTCCTGCTCCTGCTTCACGGATTTTCAAGCGCGCCGCGCGAATATCAGGTTCAAGCCAAAAGGCGGAGGAAAGCCGCGGTTCGTCCACACGCTCAACGGCTCCGGCCTCGCGATCGGGCGAACCATGGCCGCCGTACTCGAGAACTACCAACTGGACGACGGTCGTGTGGTTGTGCCGCGCGCGCTTCAGCCATACATGTGTGGAATGACGCTCATAGAGTAGTTGCTTAATAATCCCGGTGAGGTGGGAATGACAAGAAACAAAAGCAAGTGGACAAAGATAGTAGCCCTGGTAATCGTAGGGGCGATGGTGTTCAGTGTTGTCGCGACAGGCCTGATGATGCTATTCATGGGCGGCAAGTCTGTCATCGGCGTTTATGCCGACAGTGACGGCAAGAAGATAGTGTTAGGCAAGAACGGTGTCGCAACTTTAATGCTTCCGACCGGGGAATCATTCGGCGCCGCGAAATACGAGGTTGACGGGAACACCGTGTTGATCAAGGACATAGAAAACCCCTCGGCGGATCCGAACGCGGTGCTGGAATTGAAAATCTCGGGCGATGACCTTGTCTCGGGCAGTGGAAAGCAAGCGCAAACCTGGTCGCGCCAGTGATTCACCGGGCTCGCTTGTTCCCCCGCCGCCGCGGCCCATTTCCCGTCACCTCGTAGGCTATCCGCGCCCCGTCGATGTTCATCGTTGGCATCCGCGCCCCTCCCGCTCTAACTGGCGCCTGACTTACTGACTTCGAGGCGCTCTTCTCCGTCGATATCGAACTTCACTTTGTATATGGCCGTCATCAGTTTCTCGACGCGAACGGTTGTCCCGCTTACCGCGGTAACTTTTATCTCTGCCGCGCCTGGCAGGCTGAGTGTCAGTACGGCTTCGCATTTTATCGGACTTCGCAAGGACAGGCTGACGCCCGCCGCCGTCCGCTCGAAAGCGACGAGTTCGGCCGCGCCCTGCGAGAGGTTGATGTTCGAACCGATGAGCCTGGCGCTCTCCGACGCCTTTGTGAATCGCAGCAGCGCGCATCCGTGAGGCTCTATGCCGGGCAGGGAAACGTCTTCCGTAACTTCTCTGAGATATTGCCCGCTCCAGAACTCGCACGCATGCCAGCGGCCATCTTCGAGCCCCAGCTCGCGAAGAGAGACTCTCATGTCGCGACGCTTCGCAGACCAGTTGATCGCGAGAGCCAGCCGGTATTCGCCCGCGGGATCGTTCATCTTGCTCACGAGGAACCGTGGGATCTCGCGCTCCCAAAGATCCGGACATATTGGCAGCCCGTGAGCGTGCGGCAGGCTTTTAGCCACGAGAGAGAATCCCTCGTCGCCCCACTTTGAGAGGTCGTCAGACAGCATGAACGAGCCACCGAAGACCGCGATGACGGAAGCGAGGGTGCGCCTTTCGGTTCCGGTGAGCTTTGTCCCGGTCGAGCGCGCCATCAGGCAGTCGGGGTCGCCGTCAAAGACGCGCCCGCTCAGGAATGCTCGCGGCAAGGTGTTTCTGAGGCTGTTGCGCACCCCCAGCGAAACGCGCTCCCGCAGGAAAGGCTGGTAGGCCTCCCTCCAGTAATGCGCCACGTCGCTACTCACCCTCTGCGAGTCGAGTATCCCGATGCCAAGCAACACCGGCCCTCCAGCCGCCATGATGTACGCGTCTTTTCCCACCGATTCACGTATTGCCGCAAGAGCGCGCCGCCCCGCCTCCGCTCTCGTGAGAGTACTGTCGTGGCGCTTGCCCTCCAGGAACCCGCCAGCCATGAAATCCAACTTGAAAAACCTGTAGCCGTACCGCGCCAGCGTCCCAAAAACTTCGCGAAGCCAGTCGAGCACCTCGGGGTTCGTGAGGTCGAGCCCGTAGAACCGCCCTTTCCAGACAGGGTTGAACCCTGCCAGCACGGGCTTGCCCTTCCGGTCTCGCTGGACCCAGTCCTTGTGCTCTTTGAATATTCGCGATTTCCGCGTCACCGTGAATGGCGCGACCCAGATGCCCGGAATTTTTCCTTTCGCCGCTATCTTTTGCGCCACAGTCTCCATGCCCGCGCTGAAGGACTCGTTCGTCTCGAGCCAATCGCCGATCGCAGGCGAGTACCCGTCGTCGATTTGAACGACATCTATTCCAATCTTCGCGAGCTCGCCGTCATGCAAAAAGGGGTCAGACCCCTTTTTGCATTGTGCGCCGTTGAGCATTTCGAGGTTCTCGAGCACATCGTCCGCCGTGACTTTGTTGAAGTAGTTGTACCAGGAGCACCAGCCAGCCGGTGTCCTGCGCACCTCACTCACGCCCTGTTCCAGCGCGAGCATCTCCGCGTAGCGCTCGAAGTTGGCGCTCGTCAGGTCGCCCGGGACGAAGGCCAGCGGCTCGCTCCACATGACCTCGCCTGGCGTCGGGCGCTTTCCATCAAAGAGGGCTATCGCCTCGAGTTTGGATTGCTCCGGTTTTCTGCCGAGGCGCACCGACATCCGGGACGACGCTTGTGTGACACCCGTAAATCCGACTACCACGGAATCGCGCGCGCATGTGTCCGCCAGAGCCGTGAACCACTCGCTCTCGAACTTCCCGCGTTTCGATGAGACCGGTGTCGTGGGGTTCCAGAGCATGGATTTGAGCCGTCGAGGAAGGAAGCATAGCAGGAGCTGGTTTCCCGGCCGCTCAGCTTTGAGCGCGCCCGTCGGCGACCAGCATTGCCAACCGTGGACGTAGGCGCGCCAGTTTTTGACGCTTTCTCTGCCGGGCCAGATGCCGCCCGGCGGCACGCGCAGTGGAACCAGCGCCTCGACCGGCGGTGGCTCGTCTTCGCTCTCCCAGACGAGGCCGACCCGAAGAACCAGGGTGCCGCTTGTCCGCGCCTCCACCCGGAAAAGAACGCGGCCCCACTTCTCTTGCTTGAAGAGATCCAACGTCGATCCACCATCATCGCCCGCCCGCTCCCAGGCGCCCGGGGTATCGAGGCGCTCGGAGGCCCCCTTCTTGACCGTTTTCAGCGCTCCCGCGCTGGCGCCCGCGAAGACCACAATCTCGCCGGCGTACAGGTCGAATGTGCCCGTGAACGCTTTGAACTCCAACCGCGCCCTCGCGCTCCCGCTGCTGGCCCTGCTCTCAATCTCGTACAATTTTCAACCCCCTCTTATGTAACTACCTTGGGGTCAGGCAACGTCTACCGCTTTAGCGGTAGACGGTGCGGTAGACGGTGCGGTAGACGGTGCGGTAGACGGTGCCTGACCCCTGGTTGCGGTGACCCCCCCTTGACCTTGTGTTTACTCACGGTAGACGACGCGATTGCGTCCGCTTTCCTTTGCTTCATATAGCGCACTGTCAGCTTTGGCGATGAGCTCCTGACGGTCATGCACGTCCACGCTCGGATAGGCGGCGACTCCCTGGCTTACTGTAACTTTTAACCCCTCTCCTGTTCCCAGGAAGGTAGTTCTCTCGACCGCGAGCCTTATCCGCTCGGCGGTCTGGTAGGTTTCCTGGCCATTTGTCTCCGGCAGCAACATGACGAACTCTTCGCCCCCGTAGCGCGCGACGATGTCCATCGAGCGCAAACAATCCTTGATCAGATTGGCGAGCTCCTTGAGTATCTCGTCGCCGCAGAGGTGCCCGTATGTGTCGTTGACCTTCTTGAAGTGATCGATATCCAGCATTATCAGGCTGAAGACCGTGCTGTATCGGTCCGCCCTCTTGTACTCTTTCTCGAAGAGCTCTTGAAAAAACCGGTGGTTGTATATCCTGGTGAGACCGTCCGTGATAGAGAGCAATCTGGCGGCTTCGTACAGTCGCGCATTGTCGATAACGATCGTAATCTGATTCTGCACCAGGTTGAGGATAGGCTGCGTATCCCTCGCGAATGCCGGACTTGCGTGCCGGAAAAGGGCAAGTACGCCTATCCCCTTTTTGTGGGCGATCAAAGGAATATACACGTGGGAGTAAACCGGCTCGTGCTTGTCCGGTTGCTCCCGCAGGCGCTCTTCGTTGTAGGCGCTTACCTTGATCCGATCGAGATCGCCCTCTGTGTCCCAGCCGCAGGCGTTGGCAATCTCGAGTATTTTTTCTTTGATCTTTTCGAACGCCCCGGGAGCAACATCCTGGTTCAGGTGGATAATCAGGTCTTTCTCTTCGAACATGACACATGCGCCAACAGCGTTGCCCACGATACGCGCCATTATCTCGAGGATGGCCTTGATCGTCTCCCTATAGTCCTGGCCCGCGCTCGCGAGGGCGCCCAGCTCGTTCAAAATTGTGGACTCGAATAGCCTGGAGTCGAGCAGGTCGAGAACCCTGCTGAAAACCCCGGCTTCCTCGAGAAGTTGCTTTGGAACAGGTTTTTGCTGTTTGCCGGAGCGCCGGGCTGCCCCCGCGGCCACCTGTTCCTTGATAACCATCAGGAGCTGCTCGGGCTTGAACCCTTTCGTTACGTACGCGTCCGCCCCGATCTTCAGCCCCCAGAATTTGTCGCTCTGCTGGTCGCGCCCGGTGAGCATGATGATCGGGAGATCCCGTGTGATCTCGTCGTCTTTGAGAAGCCGGCACACCTGGTAGCCGTTGATCCTGGGCATCTCGACGTCGAGGATAACGATATCCAGCTCTTCCGCGTACGCTTTGTTGATAGCTTCAAGCCCGTCCCAGGCGACGCAAACTTCATAGCCGGCGTCCTCGAGTATAGCCGAGGTTATTTTTACAACGAGCTTGTTGTCATCCGCGAGCAGAACCCTGCCTTGTGACAAACCGACATCGACCTCCTCAAGCGCAAGCGCTGATAGGCACAAACTTTCCAGACAATAATAGCGAAAGCAAGTCCTTCAGGCTATCGGCAACTCCACGGACATGTTGTAGCGGGCTATCGTGATGTAATATTATTCGTGTGAACAATAGGAAAGGAGAATCGCAAGTTGCCAAGTTACGACTACAGGTGCGAGAACTGTGACATGACCTTTGAGGTCAGTCATGGCATACATGAAAACTTAGAGTTTTGCGAGACGTGCGGTGGAGAGGTGCGAAGGGTCTTTCACCCTGTTGGAATAGTCTTCAAGGGATCGGGATTCTACGCCACAGACTCCAAGAAACCCAACAACAAGTCGAGTAATCTTTCTTCCAATACCGCGGACAAGCCGGAAAAACAAAAGACCACTCCAGAAAGTGACGCAGGCAAGAAAGACAAGCCAGGCGACGTCAAAAAAACTGAGAAGGTCGCATCTTAAGGGGGGGGACAGCAATCTGATCGGAATCATTGGCGGAAGTGGCTTTTACGACATTCCTGAAATCGAGAGCAAATCGCAAGTCAGGGTCAATACTCCATTTGGAGAGCCCTCAGATAATTACATCAAAGGCGAGTTGCGGGGCGTCGAGGTGCTGTTCCTCGCGCGTCACGGCGCGCGCCACAAGATTACGGCGCCGGGCATCAACTTTCGCGCGAACATCTACGGGTTCAAGTCTCTCGGCGTTGAGGCTATTATCGGCTTCAGCGCCGTCGGAAGCCTGCGCGCGGAGCTCGCGCCGCGGGACGTTGTCATCCCTGACCAGATCATTGACCTCGCCAGGCAACGTGAGAGCACGTTTTTCAAGGACAATCCGTCAGTTCACGTCAGCATGGCCCACCCAACCTGCGCTGCTCTGAACAGGGCGCTTTACGATGTGGTCAACGAGGAAGGCAGCAACGTGCAGTTGGGCGGTGTCTATGTCTGTATCGAGGGCCCTGCGTTCTCGAGCCGCGCGGAGTCCATGCTTTACAGGTCATGGGGAGTTGACGTCATCGGGATGACAGCCGCGACCGAAGCCAAACTTTGCAGGGAAGCGGAGATCTGTTACTCGAGCCTGACGCTCGTGACCGATTACGACGCCTGGAAAGATGACAGTGAAGACGTTACTGTTGATATCATTCTCGAAAATCTCCGGAAGAATGCCGAGACATCCAGAAGAATACTTCGAGAAGCCATTCTCCACGTGCCCGACTTGAGCGGCTGTAACTGCCGGAGCGCGCTTTCCGACGCGATAGCGACGAATCCGAATTCGGTGCCTGACGTCACGCGCACGAGGCTGCGTGTGTTGCTCGAGAAATACCTGCCCGCGAAGGAGTAGAACCATGGGAGTGCTCGCAGTCGGCTCAGTGGCGCTCGACAGCGTCAAGACCCCTTTCGGTAATATCGAGGACGCGCTTGGCGGATCCGCCACCTTTTTCTCTATTGCGGCGTCCTATTTCACAGACGTTTCAATAGTCGCCGTCGCGGGCAGCGACTTCCCCGCGGAGCACATGGAATTGTTTAAATCCTGTGGCATAGACACGACGGGGCTTACCGTCGAAGACGGGGAAACCTTTCGCTGGTCCGGTGTGTACGGTTACGACCTGAACGACCGCGAAACCATCGATACCCGGCTCAACGTGTTCGAACGGTTTTGCCCTGTCCTCCCTGAGAGCGGGGTGAACAGCGAGTTTCTTTTCCTGGCCAACATCGACCCGGATCTTCAGAATTTTGTGCTGAAGCAGGTGACAGCTCCGCGCCTGGTGGCGTGTGATACCATGAATTTCTGGATCGAGGGGAAGAAAGCGGCGCTGCTCGATATCATGAAGCGCGTTGACATGATGATACTGAACGACTACGAATGCAGAGAGCTCGCCGGGGAGCCGAACCTGATCACAGCGTCGCGTGCGATCCTCGGAATGGGCCCATCTACCGCCATCGTCAAGAAAGGCGAGCACGGGGTGTTGATGACTACTTCAAAAGATTTCTTCAGCGCTCCGGCGTATCCCTGTGAGTCGGTTTTCGACCCGACCGGCGCGGGCGATTCGTTCGCCGGCGGGTTCATGGGTCACCTCGCCGCCACCGGCGACACTTCCGCGCAGAACATCAGACGCGCCGTGATCTATGGAACGGTCATGGCATCATTCTGTGTCGAGCGATTTAGTGTCGGCGGCATGACAGGGCTCAACCGCTCCGATATCGAGCGACGCTTTCACACGCTGAAACAGCTCTCCCACTTCGAGCCGTAAGGGGAAGACGAATGTTTCCCGGCAGAAAGATCAGAATCGCGAGAATCTTCGGGATCGAAATAGAGATCAATCCGACGTGGCTGATAATCTTCCTGCTGGTCGGGTATTCACTTGGTGAGACGATGCGCGACGCGTCGGAAAGTACGCACCCCGGCAGGTTTCCCGCGGGGCCATGGCCGTGGATATTCGGCTTCGGCACGGCTCTGATCTTTTTCGCCTGCTTGCTGGCGCACGAACTTTCACACAGTTACATCGCCAGGCGCAACGGGGTGAACATCAGGCGCATCACACTGTTTCTTTTCGGTGGCGTCGCTGAGATGAGCGAGGACGTCTCCGATCCGGGGATCGAGTTTCGCATGGCTGTAGTCGGCCCACTCATGACTTTCTTTCTGACAGGCGTCTTCTATTTGATTTTCAGAATCATAGAAGCGAACCCCAACAGCAGCCAGACGTGGCTTGTCCCACTGTATCTTCTTGTCTATATCAATCTGTTCGTCGGTGTGTTCAACTTGCTGCCCGGATTCCCGCTCGATGGCGGGCGTATATTCCGGGCCATTCTCTGGAAGATCACCGGAGATGTAAAAATGGCCACCAGAGTGGCAAGCTACTGTGGGGAAGGGATCGCCGTGTTGATGGGGGCACTCGGCGCTTACCTCCTGTTTCGCGATTCTCTGTTGAGCGGCGTCTGGCTTATGCTGGTCGCAGCGTTTATCTTTCAACTTTCCCGCGTGTCATACCGGCAGACTTTGTTCAAGTTGGCTATCGCGGATAAGTTGGTGGGCGACCTGGCGCTCGAGGAACCTCCGATAATCGACGATAGCGCGACGCTTGCGATTCTGGCGAATTACTTTAGCGTCTACAATCTACCGGCTTTACCGATCGTCGACGGCACAGGCAAAATCCTGGGCTTCGTCAGCCGGGACGATCTCGAGAGCGTGAACCCGTCCGAGCGGGATCTGCTTTCCGCCCGCCGCCTGATCAGTCCGCTCAAAGAGGAACATGTGATCGGATTTGATATGCCGCTCGAGCAGGCCATACACCGCGCCTCGCGCGCGGATCAGATATTTGTGATCATAAACGGCGAGCGCGTCCTGGGCATTCTATCAGGGGATGATCTCATGCGATATGCTTTTGACATGGCGCGAACCTGATTTTTGCCGGCCCACCAGATGACGTGGAATTACGGAAAACAACATGGAAATCGAAGTCAAAGCAGCCACAATCCTGCTCGACAAGGCAAACCCGAAGCTTGATTCGACCACCTTCAGCCTCGAGGTGGCCGATGGCGCTACTGTCCGTGAACTTCTCGAGATGCTCTGTCTTCCGGCAGGGCTCGTCGGCTCCGTTACGATCAACAAGAAACGGCAGCCGGTGGACACCGTTCTCTCAGCGGGGGATAGAGTTGCCATCATTCCCGCAATTTTCGGGGGATAGACGGAAGACATCCCGAACCTCTCCCTCTCATCTCCCCCAGCAAGGCGAGGGATGTTTTCATCGACCGACGTCCGAGTCCGCGAGCGGAGGGCGGGGAAGACATCCCGAGCGCCCCCTCTTCCCGCATATTTTGGTTTGACCCCATTATGCCTTTTCCCCCAGCAAAGCGAGGGGTGTTTTCTTCGACCGACGTCCGAGTCCG
>PHEX01000020.1 GCA_002843005.1 Candidatus Anoxymicrobium japonicum
TCTAGATGGGTCCCCATCTTCCCTTGGAGAGTTGGAGTGAGGGGTATGTGACACACCCCCACCTTAATCCTCCCCCTCGAGGGGGAGGAGATCACTGTTCAACATCTGTTAACAATCATTTTCATTAGTAACAGAACTGCACTTTTCTCCCATTTCCTTAAACTATGAACCTGAGGTTTACCATAGAAACGCCCTTGCCTCCATATTTTTTTGACTTCTCTAACCAACGACCATTCTTTCAAAATACTCAACAAATCCCAGTGTTAAGCCATTTCATTAGATGTTTCCACAATAAGCTGGATTTGACGCCAACAAAAAAATATGCCAAATGAAGGAAAAAGATGACATAAGGCTAACTATTGACTTGAGATGACAGTTAGAGCTGGAGTACACGAAAATACCTGGGGTCATATCGATTATGTGGAAGCGGTAAAGCCGCTTGCCCATTTCCTGCGAAAGGTAACGCCATACATTCTTGCCGTGATGCTGATCGGCTCAACTATTTTTTTCGCAATAAGCTGCAAGGGCTCAACCGTCGCGTTCAGCAATGATGGGAATGTAGTTTCTCTTGACGTCATGATCGCTAACCTCCCGGCGACGGCGCAGAAAGGCCTGATGGATCGGAAGGAACTGGCATCGAACAGCGGCATGCTTTTCGATTTCGGGAAAGAGACCGACACGGCTTTCTGGATGAAGGACACCTCCATCCCGCTTTCGATCGCGTTCATTGACTCAAGCGGCAAAGTGCTCGCCATCAAGGACATGAAACCTTTTGACCTCAGCCCGGTGACGCCTCCAGGAACATACCGCTACGCGATAGAGGTCAATCGTGGCTGGTTTTCTCAAAACAACATCAAGCCCGGCTTCACAACCACGATAGACATCTAGTCAGGTAAACATCCAGGGAAAACGGACGAGCCCCCGAGACGGAAACGGGCCCGGCACAAGCCGGGCCCGTTTCTATTGCAAGACAGTTTCGCTTCAGTCGTTGAGTTCCACAACCGCGTTTGAGATATTGACGTTATCGGGATGCTCCGCCGTTTTTACCTGGAAGAGAATCTTGCCGTCCGCGGTGTCCCACATCTCTGTCACAATCGTCTCGCCCGGGAAAACAGGCTTGCTGAACCTGACCTGTACGGACTTGAACCTCTCGGGCTCGTTGTCGCAGTAAGCCTTCAAGACCGCCCGGCACGCGAAGCCGACCGTGCACAGTCCGTGGAGGATCGGCCTGTCGAATCCCGCCATGGCCGCGAAGTTTGGATCCGCGTGGAGCGGGTTCGGATCTCCCGAGAGCCTGTAAAGAAGCGCTTGATCCGGCGACGTCTTCATCTCGAGCACCTTGTCCGGCGCGCGATCCGGAGGAATGTTGCCGATCCCAGGCGCCCTCTCTCCCCCGAAGCCGCCTTCTCCACGCACCAGAACGCCGAACCGGTTGAAGTAAACGACATCCCCCGTCTCGTCCACCGTCTCGGCTTCGAGCTCGATAAGCGCCATCTTCACCTTATCGTAGATCCTGGCGACCCTGGACCTTGTGGTCAGCTTGCCTCCAGCGGAAGCGGGCTGCTTGCGGATCTCCAGGTACTGCTCGCCGTGCAGGATCATCATAGGATTGATCTCGAGACCCTCGACGCCAAACACGCTCATCAGCGCTGGGAACGGCGGGACAACCCCGAAAGTAGGCAAAACCGACAAACCGGGGGGGTTCTCGTAGCAGAACTTCAGGTCTCCGTCCCCGGCGCCGGCGCCTACGCCAAGCGCATACAGGATCACCGTCTTGTGGTCGTAATCAAATGTCAGCGCGGGCAATTCAGCGCCGCTGGCTTTCTCCACGTCTATTGGCATGCTTCAAACCTCCAAATCAGTCGAACTTGAGGTGGCTGAGCGCGTGACCCGTCTGGGCCGGCGCCGAATCGTACTCGACCGCGCCATCGAGGTTTGCGATCTCGACCAGCTTCGCGGCTATGTCGTCCGGGGTTACCTTCTCGGGCGCCTCAAAGAAGAAGCCCGGGCCTTCGACAACCGCCGCGTGACTGAAATAACCCGCGCCCGCGATCATTATCGCTCCCGTCAGTTCGCATCCCTCGCTTACCAGGTAGGCCGCGAGCGGAGACACGAACTCCGGCTTCAGCTTGTCGACAACCTGCGGAGGCATGACTGTCGCGGTAAGCCTTGTTCCCGCGACCGGGACGAGCGTGTTCGCCTTAATGTTGTACTTCGCGCCCTCGAGCTTCACCGAGTTCATCATCCCGGCGATGCCCATCTTCGCCGCGCCGTAATTAGTCTGGCCAAAGTTCCCGTAGAGGCCCGCGGCCGACGCGGTAGAAAGTATCCGCCCGTATCCGGCTTCCTTCATGTAAGGAAACGCGGCCTTCGTGCAGAAAAAGGTCCCCGAGAGATGGACGTCCAGCACAAGGTTCCAGTCGTTGATGTCCATCTTGATAATGCCCTTGTCGCGCAGGATGCCCGCGTTGTTGATGAGGATGTCGATCTTGCCAAAGCTGTCGATAGCGCTCTGGACGATCTTCTGGGCGCTGTCCCACTCCGAGACGCTCTCGCAGTTCGGAACCGCCTCTCCACCCATCGCCTTGATCTCGTCGCACACCTTCTGAGCCGGGGTCGCGTCCGCCCCTTCCCCGTCCATGGCGCCTCCGAGGTCGTTCACCACGACCTTCGCTCCGCGGTCAGCAAGCAGGAGGGCGTGCGCGCGGCCCAGGCCTCCTCCGGCGCCGGTTACTACAGCAACCCGGCCATCAAACCTTATCTCATCAGCCATCTTCCATCTCCTTTCATCAATACCCACACTGTGCCGTTCAAAAAAGATATTCTATTACTTATCAAGCCTGTCTGCATCTTTAGGCCAGATGGAACCGCGCCTGTCCGCCCCTCCGCTTGAGGGCGTCTCTCGGGCCGCTCATCCGCCGCGCCTGAGAGACGCGGCTCAAGAACGGGAAGGAGTTTTCTTGTGTATAAAGAGATGTTTGACCTGAGTGGCAAGGTGGCTATCGTAACAGGGGGCAGCAGAGGCATCGGCGAGGCGATCGCGATGGCGCTCTCCGAGTTCGGCGCGAAAATCGCGCTCTCGAGCCGAAAGATCGATGGCTTGAACGCGGTCAAGGACAAGATCGAGGCCGCGGGCGGTGAAGCTGTCTGCATACCCGCCAACATGGGCAATATCGATTCGCTGCGAACGATCGTCGATGGAACCCTCGATGCGTTCGGAACAGTTGACATCCTCGTCAACAACGCCGCGACAAACCCGATCTTCGGCCCACTCATGGAATCCGCCTCGACGCGCGCCTGGGATAAGATAATGGACGTTAATCTCAAGGGAGTCTTCTTCCTCACCAAAGCGGTAGCCGCGATCATGATAGAAAAAGGCGGCGGCTCAATAATCAACTTGAGCACCGAGGCTGCGTACAGGCCCATGCCCGGGCTGGGAATCTACAGCATCAGCAAAGCCGGTCTCGACATGGTCACAAAAGCCTTCGCGCAGGAGTTGGGGTCGAAGGGCGTCAGGGTAAACGGTATCGCTCCCGGCCTGGTGCGGACAAAGTTCTCGCGAGCCCTCTGGTCGAACGACGCCCTTAAGCAGGCGATCGAAGGCAATATACCCCTGGGCCGCATGGCGCAACCACCGGAAATGGCGGGGCTGGCGGTCTTCCTGGCGTCGGACGCGGCAAGCTATGTCACGGGACAGACGATACTCGCCGATGGCGGTTCGACGCTCGTCTGAGTTGAACGCGCCAAAGGCGCCCTGAGGGAAAGATCCCTCGTCCAGGGGTCACCGCGCGCCGCGAACGCGCTACAAAAATAGAAAACGCAACAAAGGGGGCCTGACCCCAGGTGTTGCGTTTTTCATCGAATCACGCGCCCCCTTCGATCAATGAGCTTGTCGTGGAGACTACCGAGATTGAGTGACCTGCGTTGCGCGGCGCGTGGGGTGGTTCAAATCCCACTCCCTCCGCCGTCTGACAAAAAAGAAGACCGCCCGCAGAACGGGCGATCTTTGTTCAAGTGCTTTCGCCAAATCAGTCGAACTTCTGCTTTTTCCCTTTCAGATGTTCCAGACCCCTGCAGCCTTCTTCAGCGGGCTTTTCCGCAACGAGCTTCGCTTCGGCAACTGCCGAAATGTCCGCTGTCGACGCTGGCGTTGTTGGTCTTGATGTCAACTGTTTGCTACCGACATTTCCCATGCGCATCCTTCAACACCGGCATTCTAACGCGATTTCGGCCTTTCCGTCACGGTTGACTACGCCCTCAAGCGGGGTGGCCCACGTTGTTCTATAATTCCTTCAACGGATTGCCGGTGTCGGTAGTCCATGCTGAGAGGTTGAGATGGCAAATAACAAAAACACGCGCGATCGTCGGCTACGCTGGTGGCGGCGGTGGGCCGGCTACGCCCTCGGGATCGCGATCGAGACGGCGGCCGTTGTGGGCATCTCGATCATAGCGCTCCTCATCCTTCTGATCGTCAAAGTCGTGATGACATGATTCTCAGGCCCACGCGCGACGACCTGAAACTCATAGGCTGGGGCATCGGCCGCGTCATCCTGGGCGTAGGTATCATCATGGCCGTGCCGCTCGTGGTCGCGATCATCTCAACCGAGTGGAACGCGGTTCTGGATTTCCTTGTCGGCATCGCCGCATGCGTCACGTTCTGGCTCGCCATGGAGATCACCTGCAAGGTCAAGCGCGACCTGGCGTGGTTTCACGGGCTCATGGTGGCATCGGCGGGCTGGCTCGTCGCGGTGATGTTCGGGGCGATCCCGCACATGCTGTCGGGGCACTTCAAGTCCTACCTGGACGCCTGTTTCGATCTCATGAGCGGGTGCACCACCACAGGCCTCTTCCTGCTCCAGGATCTCGACCACGTGTCGCACGGCCTCAACATGTGGCGGCACCTGCTCACTTACGCCGGTGGCCAGGGCATCATAGTCATTGCGCTGACATTCCTGTTCGCCGGCACCGCGGGCGCGTTCAAGCTATACGCGAGCGAGGGCAAGGAGGAGAGGCTCCTCCCCAACGTCATTCGCACCGCGCGCGCCATCTGGATGATAAGCCTGACATACCTCTGGATCGGTAGCCTCCTTCTCTGGCTCTTCCTGATGCGCGAAGGCATGCCCGCGGGCCGCGGTTTTCTTCACTCGATCTGGCTCTTCATGGGCGCCTGGTCCACGGGAGGGTTCGCGCCGCAGAGCCTGAACCTCCTCTACTATCACAGCTTTGTCATCGAGGCCATTACACTGGTCGTCTTCGCGATCGGGTCGTTCAACTTCGCGCTTCATTACTCCGTCTGGACGCGAAAGCGCAACGAGATACACAAAAACATCGAGATCAGGTCGTTCACGATAACCGTGGCGATTACCACATTCGTGCTCGCCATCGGGTTCTCCAAGATACAGGTGTACACGACGCTCACGGAATTCTTCCGCAAAGGCTTCTACAACTTGATGTCCGGGCACACCGGCACGGGCAACGTCACCGTGTACGCGACGTCTTTTTTCAAAGAGTTCGGCTTTATAGCGATGTGGGCTATCACGCTCGCCATGGCCATCGGCGCGAGCGCATGCTCGACCGGGGGCGGGGTCAAGGGCCTTCGCATGGGGATATTCGCGAAATCCGTGTGGAGAGACATCAAAGGCATCGTGTCGCCGGAATCAGCCGTGGTACGCGAGAAGATCCATCACGTGAAGGACATCTGGCTGGACGAACTCCTCATAAGGAACACCATGCTCATTCTATTGAGTTACGTGGCGATCTACTTCATCGGAGGGTTGCTCGGCATCATATACGGATACGAACCTTCAGTGGCGTTCTTTGACGCGGTTTCTGCGGGCAGCAACACAGGTCTTTCAGCGGGCCTGGCCACGCCTCTCATGCCCGCGCTCCTGAAGACCTGGTATATCTTCGAGATGTGGGCGGGAAGGCTCGAGTTCGTGGCGATTTTCGCGCTCTTCGGGATGGCCGTGGCCCTCTTCAGAGGAAAGGTGACACACAGGACATGAGAAAGCCGCGCCAGCAGATAATCATTGCGGTGTCACTCGCGATCCTTTGCGCGGGACTGCTCTGCGCGGCGGCAGCGGCGACTTCGGTGAGCGCCGGGGCGGATGGCGTCGTAACCACGACAGAGCTCGTCGAAAACATGCGCAAGTACGACAACCGCACGATCACGATACAGGGCGAGGCCGTCGGTGACATGATGACGCGCGGCGTGTTCGCCTGGATCACGGTAAACGACGACGCGTACAGCAAGAAGAGCGTCGAGGAAGGCGGGAAGCTCGTCGGAATATCGAACATGGGCATCGCCGTCTGGGTCCCCGAGCAGCAGGCGCGCAAAATTAAGGTATTCGGCGGGTACAAGAACAAGGGATCTACCGTAAGGATCACCGGCGTCTTTCACAGAGCCTGCGCGCGGCACGGTGGAGACACCGATATACACGCCGACTCTATCGAGGTTGTCGCGCAAGGACAAGCGTTTTCTCGATCCTTCGAGTGGGACAATCTGATAGCGTTCATTATTCTGGTCGCCGCCATTTTAATATTATGGAACGCGCGCAGGTGGGGCCTCTCAAGAGAGAAGAAAGAAAAGTGACAGATGCCGAACCGTTTCCGTTTGATGCGGTGAAACCAATGAAACCAACATGTACATCATAATCGCGGGATGCGGGCGGGCCGGTTCGGCGCTCGCGCAAGCATTTTCATACGAACGCCACGATGTAGTCGTCATTGACAAGGATCAATCTTCTTTCAGAAGGCTCGGCGGCACCTTCAACGGCATCACCCTCGAGGGCATCGCATTCGACGAGGAGTTGCTGGTGGAAGCCGGCATCGAGCAGGCCGACGCTTTCGTGGCGGTCACCAACTTCGACAATACAAATCTCATGGCCGCCGAGGTCGCCTCCAGCATCTACGAGGTTCCGCACGTGCTGTCGAGGCTCTACAGCCCGGAAAAGGAGCTCACCTACTTCAAGATGGGGATAGATTACGTGTGCGGAACCACTCTCGTAACCGACCACATCCGCGAGAAGCTGTTCCAGCGGGAAGACGTGATAGTTCAACAGGACAGGCTGGATGTGGGCATACAGGTGGTCGAATTCAGCATCAGCTTGATGTCGCGGGGAATACCAGCTGGCAACCTCAACTCCGGCGTGAACTCGAGACTGATAACAGTGGTGCGATCAAACATGGAGCTCGACCGGACACAGGACATCATGCTGGAAACGGGAGACCACGTGATAGTGGCGTTGCGCAAGGAAGGGTGGCGCGTCATCATGAACTTCCTCGGGGAAAGCGCCCTCGTCTCTGGCGCCTGTCCCGTCAGCATGCTCCCTGTTGAGACGCCGGACGCCGCCGTGACCGGCCAGGCGTCCGAGAAGGCAAAAGTGATAATAGGCGGGTGCAGCCAGGTCGGCGCGCACCTCGCGTACGTGCTCTTCATGGAAGGTTGCGATGTAACCGTTATCGACGCGAACCCATCCCTCTTCAAGCGTCTCCCGAAACAGTTCAACGGCAATACCCTCGAGGGAACCGTCTTCGACGAAGAAACACTTACGGCGGCGGGGATCGAAAACGCCGACGCCTTTGTGGCCGTCACGAAGTTCGACAACACGAACCTCATGGCGGTGGAAGTCGCAAGACACATCTATGGCGTTCCCCATGTCATGGCGCGTCTGTTCAATCTCGACAAAGAGCAGACGTACCAGGCGCTGAGCATGCCGTACGTCTGCGGAACGAGGCTCCTTGCCCAATCGCTTCACGAGCGCATCCTCAAGCCGCTCGTCGCGGTCAAAGCATCCTGTTTCTTCAACAAGTTCGACCTCGTTGAATTCGAGTGCCCGGCCAACTGGAAAAACAAAAGTGTCGGCTGGGCTCGGGATCTCTCCGGCATGAGCTTCGCATACATCACGAGAAGGACAACGGGCCACCTGCCCGATGACAACTTCATCATCCGGGATGGAGACATCATAACGGCGCTCGCTACACCAAAAAGACTGGAGAAGCTCGAGAAGTCCCTCGACCGAGTCAAAAGGAGTGAGAACAATTCATATCGTAATAAGCGGCGGAGGTAAAGTCGGCTCTTTCCTGGCAAAAAAACTGTCAGGCCAGCACACTGTGGTGGTAATCGAGAAGGACGAGGCCACCTGCCAGAAGCTCGCCACGGGCGCGTCGGTGATGGTCATTCATGGTGACGCCTGCGATTACCGCTACCAGGAGGAAGCCCGTGTCGACATGGCCGACGTCTTCGCTGCGGTTACCGGCGACGATGACGACAACCTGGTTGCCTGCCAGCTCGCAAGAACATCGTTTGACGTCTCACGCGCGGTCGCCCGCGTGAACAATCCCAAGAACGAGCACATCTTCAACCTCATGGGGATAGACGCGATATCGAGCACCACGGTCATCAGCCACCTCATCGAGGAGGAGTCCACAGTCGGCGAAATAATCACCCTGGGCGTTCTCAAGAAGGGCCGCGTGGCGATCGTGGAGGTGGACATCCCATCAGAAGGCTGCAACGCCTGCCGGTCAAAGATAAAGGATCTCGGGCTGCCATCAAACTGTGTGCTCGTATCTATTATCAGGAACGACGACGTTGTCATCCCGCAAGGGGAACACATCCTGGCGCCGGGAGACACAGTTATCGCGGTCACTTCCATAGACAAGGAAGACAGCCTAAAGAAACTGCTTACCACTTAACAACCAAACCAACCAGGGGTCAGGCAACGTCTACCTTTACTGCGTAGGGGGGGTCAGGCAACGTCTACCGCTTTAGCGGTAGACGGTGCCTGACCCCTATGATTAATCTATGAACTCGCCGGTTACCATGTAGCGCACGTTCTCGCCGATATTGACCGCATGATCCGCTATCCTCTCGATGAAGCGCGCGATCATGACAACACGGATGGCAAGCTCGAGCTCCTCCTCGCTGTCTCCTTTGTACGAGGTCAGGAAGGTGCGATTAATGCGGTCAACAACATCGTCCATCCCGGAGAGCCCACTGGCCTTGCGCGTGTCACACTCCTTGAAGGATTCTATCGATGTGACGAATATCATTTCAGCCACCTGGAACATATTGTCCATGTTCTCCAAAATCCAGGGTGAAATCGCATGATCTTTGAGGTTGAGGATCGCTTTGCAGATGTTCACACAGTTGTCGCACGCCCGCTCCAGGTTCTGCGCGAACCACATTATCACTATGATTCTTCTGAGGTCGATGGCGACCGGCGCCTGGCGCGCCAGTAGCTCGATGCCGGTCTCCTCTATCCTGATGAGGTAATCGTCGAGAACTTCGTCTCCTTCGATAATGCTTGCCGCGGCCACGGCGTCGAGGCTCGCGAAAGCGGCCCGGACGCGCTCTATGACGTCAATGGTGCTGTTAGCCATCTTGAGCACTTCAAGATACAGCTCTTCAAGATGTTGATGAAACGTCTTGCGCCCTTCCATGTCCTTCATGCTCCTTCCCCGACTTGACCTTTTACCCGAAGCGCCCTGTGATGTACCGCTCCGTCCGTTTGTCCTCGGGATTGGTGAAGATAGTGTTTGTATCGTTGTATTCTATCAGTTTTCCCGGCTGGCCCTGCTCTAAGACCAGTAGAAACGCCGTGTAATCGCTAACTCTGGCCGCCTGCTGCATGTTGTGCGTCACTATCACAATAGTGTAATTCCGCTTGAGCTCCGCCATGAGATCCTCGATGAGCTGGGTCGCGACGGGGTCTATCGCGGAACACGGCTCGTCGAAAAGAATAACCTCGGGCTGAACCGCGATGACGCGCGCGATGCAAAGCCTCTGCTGCTGGCCGCCCGAAAGGCGCATCCCCGACTCCTGGAGGTTTGTTTTCACCTCGTGCCAGAGCGCGGCCTTCTTGAGGCTCTCCTCGACAATCGCGTCCAGCTCATCTTTCTTGTTGATTCCGATGAGCTTTGGCCCGTACGCGACGTTTTCGTAAATGCTCTTGGGAAAGGGGTTCGGCCTCTGAAAGACCATGCCGACCGTGCGGCGCAACCCGATGGTGTCGTACCCATGCCCGTAGATGTTCTCGCCATCGAGAACAACCTCGCCCTCGACACGGCAATTTTCGACAAGATCGTTCATCCGGTTGAGGCCACGCACAAGTGTGCTCTTGCCGCAGCCGGACGGTCCGATCAGCGCCGTTATGCGCCTGGGGAGAACGTTGAACGTAATGTCTTCTATGGCCTTGAACCCGCCGTAGTACATGGTCAGGTTCTTGATCTCCATCTTGTTCTCGACCGCGATCCCGGTTTCGGTTGTTTCCATCATCCTCCTAAGAGCTTCTTTTCCTGGTACCTGCGCCCGGCGTATCTCGCTATGAAGTAGACAAACAACACCATCAGCAACAACAGCGCCGCGCCGCCGTTGACAACACGGTAGTAATCACCCCGGCCCTCCGTCTGCGCGTACCAGACGTAGCCCGCAAGTGGCGCCGCCGTGTCAAACGGGCTCAGCGGAATGTTGCGGACAAAAAGACCTGTTGTGTATATTATCGCGGCGGACTCGCCCACGATCCTCCCGATAGGCAGGATGGTCGCCGTCAATATGCCTGGCATCGCGCCCGGTATCACGACCTGCCTTATAGTGGTCCATTTGCTCGCGCCCAGGCTCATCGACGCCTCGCGATATGTGTCGGGCACCAGCTTGATCGCCTCTTCCGTGCCGCGCAGCAGTATAGGCAAGTTAAGGATCGCGAGAGTGCAGGCGCCCGCGATCAGGCAGTAACTCCACGACAAGTAAATGACGAACAGCGCCATCCCAAAAAGACCGAACACGATTGAAGGCAAGGTGGCAAGGGTGTCCAGACAAAACCTGATGAATCCTGCCAGTTTGCCTTTGCTGGCAAACTCCGCGAGGTAGATAGCGGCGCCGATCGAGAGCGGAAGGGATATGAGAAGGCTCAAGACAACGAGGTAAAGCGAGGAGATTATCATGGGAAAT
The DNA here is from genome assembly GCA_002843005.1 of Candidatus Anoxymicrobium japonicum. Lineage (NCBI taxonomy): Bacteria > Bacillati > Actinomycetota > Candidatus Geothermincolia > Candidatus Geothermincolales > Candidatus Anoxymicrobiaceae > Candidatus Anoxymicrobium > Candidatus Anoxymicrobium japonicum. Next base: position 10,949 of record PHEX01000020.1, read on the forward strand.
ATCCCGCCGCCGCTCTTTATCGCCTGTGGCTTTCCAAAGATAAATCTCGGATCCAGCGCCGTCAACAACCCTCGCGCGAGTATCTCGAGGATTATGAAGACCAGAAGAGCGACCACTATCATGCCAAGGATCCAAAACACCGTTGTCGCCACTCTGTCAGCGCGTTTGCCTTTCAAGACGCGACTCCTCTCCGGCGTCCTATTAACCTGACGCAAGCGATCAGGAACACCGCGAGCAACAGGAGCATTAGAGCCTGCGCGAAAAGCGCGGATCGAAAGACGCCGGTGGCCTCTCCCATGTCCGTTACAATGCGCGTGGTCAAGGTGCTGGTTCTCGCAAACGGTGAAAAGGCAACTCCTCTCGCGTTGCCGATTACCATCTGGACCGCCATGGTCTCGCCGATCGCGCGTCCCATGCCAAGTATTATCGCGATAATCAAGCCTTCCCGCGCGGACGGCAACAGCACCTTGTAGATGGTCTGCCACCGCGTCGCCCCCATTGCCACCGACGCCTCACGAAGCTCCGGTGGCACGGCGCGCATCGCCTCCACGCTCAATGTCGTGATCGTTGGCAGAGACATGACAACAAGGACGAGAGACGCGGCCATGATCCCGAAGCCCGCCGAAGCGGTCATGCCCCGTATCAGCGGCACGAGCATCGTCAGCGCGAACCAGCCGATCACAACCGAGGGGACGCCCGCCAGCAGCTCTATCCCTCTCCTCACCAGTTTCCCCATTCTCACCGGCGCGATCTGTTCCACAAACACGGCTGTACTTATTCCCAGCGGCGCCGCGAGAAGCATGGCGAAAGTCGTGGTCAGCAAGGTCCCCCACGTAAACGCCAGCATTCCGTAGTGGCCAGTCTTCGGGGACCATCTGGTGGACAGGAACAAATCGCCGATTCCCAATTCCTTGATCGCCGGCAAACTCTTCCGAAATATGAACAGGATGATTATGAGGATGGCGAAAAAAGAAAGTGAAGCGCACGCGAACATCACAAACTTGATCAGGCGGTCGCGGTCGCCAATGGCGATAGCCTTCGTCACCGTCGTCTTGCCGGCTCGCGATCCCTCATGGCTCATTTTATTTTGACGTCCTTTACCGGAACATACTCCGTGGCCACGATCTCCCTTTGAAACCTGTCGCTCAACACAAAATCGAGATATCCCTTGACCGCGCCCTTCGGCTCACCCCTGGTGAACATGTGAAGGTAGCGGGCTATCGAATATCTGCCCGTGCCGGCGTTGACTACCGTCGGTGGCGCTCCGTTGAAAGATATCGCCTTGAGGCGCCTGTCCACGTAGCCGTACGATATGTATCCGATCGCGTTACTGGTGGCCGCAACAATCTCTCGGACGACTCCGTTGCTCGAGGACTCTATGGCCGATGGCGCACATTCGACGGGCGCCTCATCGGTAGAGCCAAGCGCTTTCTTGTCGAACATCTCGCGCGTACCGGAAGCCTGATCGCGGATGACCACGACAATCTCCTCGTCCGGGCCGCCCACCGCTTTCCAGTTTGTGATCATGCCCGTGAATATGTCCCTGGCCTCATCGCCGGAGAGGTTGGATATCGGCATCAACGGGTGTACGACCAGGGCTATAACGTCAAATGCGATTCTGTGATCCTTGAGTTTGCCGTTTCCCTCGCCTGAGTCAAGATCTCGCGAGCTGTTGCCGATTTCGACAACGCCTTGCTGGAGTTGAGCGATGCCGACACTCGAGCCCCCCCCCTGGACGTCGATGCGCGCGGCGGGATTACGGTCGGAAAATTGAGTGGCGGCCTCCTGCGAAACGGGAAGGACGGTGGTCGAGCCGGACACTTTGACTTTGCCACTGTACTCTGAAGATTTCCGCATGCCACAACCTGCGATGGCAAAGAAAAGAGCCAGTGCCAGCAGCAGACTCATCAAAGCGATCCTGATCTTCATGCGCACAACTTAACACGCGCCCGGTTCAGTTTGAGTTAGGGAAAATTTAAGAAATGGTTAATCTTTTAACAGGGGTCAGGCACCGTCTACCTTAGCGTCTACCGCTGCGCGGTAGACGCGGCGGGGTCAGGCAACGTCTACCGCTGCGGTAGACGTTGCCAGACCCCCCTACGCCGTAAAGGTAGACCCCTATGTTGGTAGCGCCAGGATGAACTTTGAGCCCGCGTCCACGGTGCTCTCGACATGAACAGTGCCACCATGACATTCGGCCACGTGTTTTACTATCGACAGGCCAAGACCGGTGCCGCCGGTCTCGCGCGAGCGAGCTTTGTCCACGCGGTAAAATCGCTCGAATATCTTGTGCCGCTCCGGGGCCGGGATGCCGATGCCTGTGTCGGCGACCGTTATCAAAACGCTTTCATCTTTATGGCCCACCGAAATCTCAACGCTCCCGCGAGGCCGGTTATACTTGATAGCGTTGTCCACCAGATTCAGGCAGGCAGTCTTGATGAGCTTGCGGTTGCCGGTCAACATGATGGCAGCGTCATCGATGCCAAACGTCAGTTGGATGTCATTCTTTGAAGCAAGTTCGGCCTTCTCTTCGACAATCTCTTTCAACAACTCGGACGCCACAAACGATTCATCGTCGGGCTCACTCTTTTGAGACTCGAGCCTCGATAGCGCCAGTAGATCTTCGATGATGTCCGCGAGCCGCCTGGATTCGCGGTCGAGATCGAGCGTGAACCTCGCCGCCGCGTCCTGCTCCAGCGCGGCCCCCGTCAGGAGCGCGTCAACAACCGCCCTCATGTTCGCGATTGGAGTCCGCAACTCGTGCGATACGTTCGCCACGAAATCGCGTCTGATGCTCTCCAGCCGGCGCCTCTCGGTAACGTCTTCGAGAATGCAGATGACACCGGCGATCTTCCCTGAGTCGCTATGGATCGGGCTCGAGCGCACCTCGAGCGTCCGCCTGTGCGGCAGGGTGATGACGACTTCCACGGCGACTCTATCGCCCCGTCGCGCGTCCTCTATCGCCTTGTTGATCGACGGCGCATGATGTATCTCCGTAAAGGTCCTTCCAAGCGCAAACCTCTCCTCCGTTTCAAAGAGATTCTGCGCAACGGGGTTGATCATTCGCGTCTTGAGATCCTTCCCGACCACAATTATTCCAACGTTGATGTTCTCGAGTATCGTCTGAAGCCTGTCCCTCTCCTGGGAGAGGAGTCTGTAATTCTCGCGCACCTTCGAGGCTATCGCGTCCATGTCCTGCGCGAGGTCGTTCAGTTCCTCGAGCCTGGGCTGAGGCATACGGTCGAGATCGTTCTCAACGACGATCTTCTCGAGGGCGCGCCCTATCTCCTTGAGATCCGCGAGGAGTGTCCGCTGTGTCCAAATAGTGATGCCGCCAAGCAAACCCAGCAATATCACCAACCCGACCAGAAAGGAAATTCCTTCCGAAAGGCCGGCGTGCAGCACGAAAGCCAGGACAAGCCCCACCATCAAGACGATCAGAACGACTGCAGCGGCGTACCTCACGAGCAACGTCCTCTTGAGGCTACGCATTCGTTCGCTCCTCGGCCGGGACGCCGAGCTTGTAGCCCGTGCCCCTCACCGTCGTCACATAGACCGGCCGCGCTGGATCCCGCTCGATCTTTTCGCGGAGATGGCGGATGTGGACGTCGAGCGTCCTGCCCGACCCGTAGTAGCCGCCCCAGACAACGTCCAGCATTTTCTCCCTGCCGACAACCTTCCCCGGCCTCATGAGCAAAACCTCGAGGATCCGGTACTCGATCGGAGTCAACCGCACCTGCCTGCCTCGCACAATGACTTCGTGCTTCTCACGGTTCATGGCGATATCGCCCCAACTGACCGAGCCCTCCCCCGCGGCGGGCCCTTCCGCCGACCTGCGGAGCACCGCCTTCACCCTGGTTGTGAGCGTGCGCATGTTGAACGGCTTTGTTATATAGTCGTCGGCCCCCATCTCGAGGCCAAGGATCTCGTCCACATCTGAATCCTTCGCCGTAAGCATGATGATAGGCGCCGATGACACAGCGCGCACCCGCCTGCAGATCTTGAGCCCATCCATCGTCGGCAACATCAGGTCGAGCACCAGCAAATCGGCCCCGGCCCGTGTGAACCTCTCGAGCCCTTCCGCCCCGTCGTGGGCGATATCCACGTCGTAACCCTCTTTGCCCAACGTATATTTGAGCGCCTCGGCAAGGGACACCTCGTCTTCAATGATCAGTATCTTGCTCATCGTTCTATAATAACTTAACTTTTGGGGTCAGTGCGCCATGTGGGACTGACCCCAAAAGTTAAGCGATGGCGCCCCACCTGTTTACAGCAATGCCAACCCGTTATAGAATCAACTGGTTTTGACATAGACCGAATGTTAAGCAGGCTGTTTATTCAATGATGGAGGTGAGTCAATGTCAGCGAAGCAAGAGAGAATCGTCGCCAATGTCGTGGCCCCGCTCGATTTCACGTACAACTACCGCGTGGGACAATATATCGAGCGATACATCAAGGGTCTGGGGCAAAAGAAAATCCTCGGGGTCAAGTGCCCAGGAGATGGCGCGATAGTCGTTCCCCCACGCAAGTATTGCGGCAAGTGCAACTCGATAATGACCGAGTGGGTCGAGCTGGGCACAGGTGGCACGATCGAGAACTACACCATCGGGCACGTGACAATGAACAAGGGTCTTCTCGAGAATGCAGATGCCCCGAGCGTACTCGCGCTCATCAAGCTCGACGGCGCCACGTCGTTGCTTCCGGCCGAAGTCAAGGACATCGCGCCGGCTGACGTGCGGGTGGGCATGCGGGTCAAAGCCGTGTTCAAGGATTCGCCTGAGGATAGCCTCGCGGACTTGAGCCACTTCGAGCCAGTTGATCAGGGGGTAGATAAATGAGAAAAATCGCAATAGTGGCACAGGCGCAGGTCATGAGCGGCGCTATTGGAACGACGCGCGAACGTATGCTCTTCGAACTGGTGCGTGGCCTGTTCGACCACGCGGGAATGACCAGGCATGACATCGACACATTCGTGCTCAACTCGAACGACTTCGAGGTCGGGCACACAATCGCCAACGTCTTCGAGGATACGCCCGTTGGCGCCTATATGAAAGATGAAACCCACGTCGAAGCCGATGGCCTCTGGGCCGCCTCCTACGCGGCTATGCGGCTGATGTCCGGCGCTCATGACACAGCCCTGGTTGTGGGCAACAGTTCGGGGGCGTCGACATTCCGGCCATATCTGATGATGGATTACCAGTTGAACCCGACCTACGACCGCCAGTTGGGGCTCTTGAACGAGCTCTCGACCGCGGCGCTCCAGGCGAAAGCCTACCTCGAGAAACACAACGCGTCCGAGGGTGATTTGAACAATATCGCGGCGCGCCTCTTGCGCAACGCGGCAAAGAACCCGAACGCGATCCAGGCAAAAGCAAACGCGACAGCGGAGGATATCCTGGCAAGCGATTGTCTCTACGAGCCGCTTCGCAAGCTCCAATGCTACCCGTTCACCGATGGGGCGTGCGCGATGATCCTCGCCTCCGAGGAGCGCGCGAAAAAGCTCACGGACAAGCCGGTCTGGATCAAGGGCATGGGCAACTCTGTAGAAAGCTATTACATCGGCGAGCGTGACCTTGCTTCATCCACCTCCGCCAGAATGGCCGCGGAGCGCGCCTATAAGATGGCGGGGATCAGCAAACCGTCCGATCAGATAGATGTAGCCGAGGTCAGTGCGAAGTTCGCGCACCAGGAGCCAATCATCGCGGAGGCCCTCGGCCTCTTCGACGAGGGCAGCGCCGGCAAGGTCGCGGATAACGGTCTGGCCGACATCGACGGCGCCATGCCCGTCTGCCCATCAGGCGGAGGGCTGGGCGCATACCTGTTCAGCGCGGCCGGGCTGGTGCGAATCGCCGAGTGCGTGCGTCAGCTCCAGGGCGCCGCTGGCGATGCCCAGATATCGGGCGCGAAGACCGCCGTGGCGCATGGCCAGGACGGCTTCTGCGCGCAACATAACGCCGTCATGGTTCTGAGCACCGAGGAGGGATAACATATGAGAAACGTTGGAATAATCGGCATAGGCTACACACCGGTGTTCGTCAGTAAGCGTAAAGACGTCAACATCGTGGAGATGATCAGTGAGGCCGTTGACGCGGCTTTCAGAAATACGAAGTTGACCCCGGACGACATCGACGCCATCACATTTGGCAACATGCAATCGTTCGAGGGCGTAAACCTCCCCCATCTCTGGGCGGTAGAGCACGCCAGGGCACTGAACAAGCCTTATATCCGTATCGCGACCGGCGGCACCACCGGGATGTCAGTGCTGCAAGCGGCCTACCACCACGTAGCAAGCGGCATGCACGATGTCGTCATGGCGATCTCCTGGGAGAAGCAATCAGAAGGAGATGCGCAAGTCGGGCTGGCCGGCATTGTCATGCCTGAGGCCATCTGCATGGCACAGCACGGCATGGATCTCTTCGGCGGCAAAGGGATGTGCGGGATGGGCGGAGGCTCGACAGGCGCCGCCGCGTACCAGGCACAGAGCTACCTGCACCACTCCGGCGCCTCCCCGGAGCACATCGACAAGATGGCCTCTCTTGAGCGCTCAAACGCGGCGCTCAACCCGTACGCGCACCTGCGAAAGAAAACAACCGTCGAAGACGTCCAGGCTACACCGTTCATTTCATGGCCGCTCCGGTTCGGGCACACTTGCCCGACCAGCGACGGGGCGACGGTCGCTATCGTGGCGTCTGAGGACAAGGTCGAAAAGATCGCCGAGGCTGTCGCGTGGATCAACGGCGTCGGATGCGCGACGTCCGACCCGGCCACAGGCAATTTCATCGAGGGTCAGATAACCGATCCGGCTGAGCAAGAGCCGGCGAAGATCGCCTCCGCTAAGGCGTACGCGATGGCCGGCATCAAGGATCCATCCAGAGAAATCGATATGGCCGAGATGTACAATGGCTTTGCCCACCAGTCGCTCTTGTGGCTGGAGAGGCTCGGTTTGTGCAAGAAAGGCGAGGCGCACGTCATGCTCGACCGCGGCGCTCTCAATATCGATGGCGAGTTGCCGACAAACGCGAGCGGCGGGGTCTTCTCGACAAACGCGATCGGGGCGTCCGCGATGAGCAGACCAGCAGAATGCGCGCTTCAGATCATGCGCAAAATAGAAGGTGGCCATCAGATCCCCAAAAAGATCAAAAACGCCGTATCCCACGGTTGGGGCGGCATGTTTCAGTTTGTAACAGTCATAGTGCTCGGTGACGAGCCCCGGCACGGCTAAGGCAAGGAGGTGCGCGAGATGACATTCGAGATGGGAGAAGAAACCCGACAGGTACAGGGCATGTGGGACATCTCCACATACAATTACTTGATCAACGGCGCCGGCCTGCGGCTTCTCGTTGACAGCATGAAGGAGAAAAAAATCCGCGGCATCAAATGTCCACAGTGCCAGGCGGTATACGTCCCGGGCCCGACATTCTGCCGCAAGTGCTACATCGACATCGATGAGGTTGTCGAAGTCGCGGATACAGGGGTGGTGATGGCTTACACGGTCGAAATGTCCGACGTGAGGGGCAACCCTCTTGACAACCCCAGGCTGTCCGCGATGATCAAGCTGGATGGCGCGGACACGTGGATCATCGGGACAATCGCCGGGTTTGATTGGAAGGACGCGAAAGTCGGCATGAAGGTCAAGACCATCTGGGTGAATGAGCCTGTGGGTAGCCTGGCCGACATTGATAGGTTCGAAGTGATCCAGGAATAAGAAGTGACTTCGTGAAAAAGGGCGGGCGCTCGAGCTTGCCCTTTTCTCTTAAGCCACTTAACTTTGGGAGCAGGTCTTTTTTTTAAAGTTTAAGAGGGGTCAGGCGCCGTCTACCGCTTTAGCGGTAGACGGCGCCTGACCTCAAAGTTAAGCGCACTCCTTGTAGATGATCTTCGCCTGGCCGCCTTTCTTACGCAGGGACAGGAGAACCGCTCCACCGATAATGAGTAGTATCGAGCCCAGTCTCAGAAAAACCATCAGGGTTCCTTGCGGAAACGGCTCGCGAAAAGCAATAAGCCCGATGATAATCGGGATGAGATTGCTGAAGCCTGTGACCAGGGGGATGACGACGATGGCGGATCCTCGCTGGAGCGCCGTCTGAAAGAACACCATGGCAATAAGCGTTATGATGATCGCCATCCAGAAGAATGAGGAGTACGCAAAGCCCGCGACCTTGAACTCCGCCCATTGGTTACCTATGTCGGTCCATGCCATCTTCGTGAATATAGCGGTCAGCCCTACCAGGCATCCGACGCCGATGCCGAGAAAGGAAGACGCGCGCTCGTCCGTCCTGATAAACGACGCCACGAGGGTGGAGAGCGCGACTCCCGCCATCAAAATGATGAAGAACCAGAGAATCACGGGACGATATCCATTGGTCGTGTCGTGTGACCTGACAAGCGTTACCCCAAGCATCAGAACGCCCACGACAATCGAGCCGATGCCGAGCCAATCGACGATGGACGCTTTCTCCTTGAGGCGCGTGATCGCGAGAACCACCAGCAGGCAGATGCCCGAAGCGTTGATCGGCTGCACAATAGACAACGGAGCGAACGCGATGGCGATGTTGTGCAACCATGTACCGCCTATCTGCATGCCCTGGGCGGAAAGCCACGGACGGCAACCAAAGAAGGCCCGGATCGTTTTGATGACGGACGTCTTGCCGATGAGCGGCAGGCTGGCCAACTGACGCTTCTGGAGAAAGTTGCTGTAGTTGATCAGCACCGTGCCGGCAAGAGCCAGGAGCGCTCCGATCGCTACCTTCACCTTGACGTCACCCGCCGGCCGAGATCATTCACCTCGAGCGCCTCGCGCGCGCGTCGCCGGCGCGCTTGTCAACCTTCTCCTTCGCCGACTTCACCATCTCCTCGCAGACGTATTCTTTGCAGACTGTCGGCTGAAAACGAACGCGCAAAATGCACAATCCTGAAGATGGGTCGCGCCACCTGCACGGCTCCGCCCACATCCAGTCGCGCTTGAAACCGAATCGCTCTTTCTCGTCATCGAGCAAGGCGATGCGCCCCTCCTCGTTCGGCCTCTGGCAGCACCAGCCTTCGCACACGGCGCAGGCGTCCTTGCCCAGCGGCTGGCACGACCTGCACATATGCGGTTCCATGTCCTCGTAAGTCTTTTCAAACTCGCGCCCACAGACGTCACATCTGACTTTCATGCCTTCCCTCGCTTTTCGAACATTCACAAACAAGTCACGGTAAAAAGTGATTTTACCGCATTGCGGCGCCTGGTTGTAGACAGGGAAGGAGCCGGGCCGTTTTCTCAAACTACCTTTACTTGAAGTCCAACTACAAACGCATAATGGGGTCAAACCAAAATATGCGTTTTATGCGCGCTCCCATCATTTATCTGTTACAAAACGCATATTTTGGTTTGACCCCATTATGCGTTTTTGCAGGTGGCGACGTGATGACGCCGAGCGAGCAGGTCGCGCCGGTCTTGCTCTGTGGCGAATTCATGTACATAGCCCGCTCCGCTATGACATATTGCTCGCTTGTCACCCTGGTCGACACGTCACCGGTTACATAGTCGTTGACGTGAAAAGTCGTTCTCGTGGCGGGGGGCAACGATGCCGTGGGGCCCTCCACCTGGCCTTGCGGTGTCATGAACGTCAGTTGCACGTTCGCGGTCACATCCTCGTCCGGGTTCATCACGAGCACCCACTCGTCGAAACCCGGCGAAGTACACCCCTCCGGAAGCAACCAGTCCATGCTCGAGTAGATCGAGCCGGGCGCGTTATGCGCGCCTCGCTTCCCGTCAGGGCTCGAGATATACATCGCCCTCTCCGCGACAACACTCATGTCTTCAGACCTGGTGAATATCATCGTGGACACATCAGAGTCCGGTAGATAGTCGTTCACGCGCACGGAGATGCGCCTGCCCGCCGGCACAGTGACAGCAGGCCCTTCAGATACGCCATCCGGCGTAAGAAAAAAGAAATCCGCAACAGCGTCTTTCGAAGTCGGGTTCGCTACCAGTACCCACTCCTCATATCCGGGCCAGGTGGCGCCTTCCGTGAGCCCCCACGCCCCGGAGGCCTCAGTTGCGCCCATAGAGTTATGGCAGCCCACCTTCCCGTCAGGGGTGTGAATATACATGGAGCGCTCGGCGACGATGCCGTAGCCGGAAGTCGTGCACCACACTTTCGCCGACACATCAGAGTTCGGCGCGTATTCGTTTACGTGAACGCTCTGCCTCGTGCCGGCGGCAAGGCTCAACTCGGGCCCGACAATCTCTCCGCCTGGCGTCTGGAACGTCACGCTCACGTTCACGGTCCTGTCAAACGGGTTCATCACCAGTATCCACTCGTCGAAGCCGGGCCAGGTGGCGCCCTCGGCCAGGTACCAGGTGTCCGCCACTCCCTCCGCGGCGATAGAGTCGTGAGAACCCCACTTGCCGTCAGGAGTAGAAAAGTACATCGCGCGCTCAGCGCAGATTGACGCGCCGCTCGTGACCGTTACGGCGGTCGATACGTCCGCGTTCGGCACGTACTCGTTGACGTGGACAGTGGTCCGGCTCAAGGCCGGCACAATTACACCTGGCCCGTCGACCGGCCCGCCCGGTGTCAAGAACGCGATGCTCACGTTAGACGCCTGGCTGTTGGGATTCTGCAGAAGCACCCACTCATCGAAGCCGGGCCAGGTGGAACCTTCCGCGAGCAACCAGTTGGCTGCCGCGTACGACCCTTTCCCAACGGCAAACGCCTTGCCGTTGGATTTTTCGCCGTTCCAATCGTAGGCGTAGACAACGCCCGACCGCGCGCTGGCTGGAACCCGAACCTTGACCTGTGAATTCGTCCACGACACAACTTGACCGCTCGCCCCGCCATCAAAACCGACACGCGAGCTCCGCCTGTCAGCCCCAAGGTTACTCCCACTGACAGTCACCAACTGGCCCGGTTCGCCACCCGCCGGCGATATCGAGGAGAGCGACGGAGTAGAGTCCATATCGGACATGTACCAGGCTTCAGGGACGTAGTGAGCCACGAAATCGTAGCTCAAGTACACCCGGCCGGCGCCGTTCCATGTGGGGCCCCACGAGTTGATCATAAGGAAGCCTCCTTGACCCGGCCCACCCGCGTTATCGTTGTAACCGGCGATAAAAACGGCGTGGCCTCCCTCGAACTCCGCGCTGCCGTCGTAGTCATAGAAAGAGGACGACGGGTTGCTGCCGAAATCGGGAAAGTCGCCATATATGGGAATGCCCAGGACAACCGGCTTCCCACTGCTGAGCCACGCCTTGAGGTCGGAAATGTTGTTGTTGTAATAATTCGGAAACGATATGTTGCTGAAGAAATAACCCCAGTCGTCGCTGATTTTGTACTGTTTTGCCGCCTCCACGGACTGGCTGTTCGGCTGCTCGGCATAGTTTGATCCCTCGTATGGAAACTGTTCCCAATCCGTGTTCCCGTTCTGCTCCATGAACCGCAATGCGTCGTAAATGCTGGTGGCTTCGTTCTGGCCGCCGTTTATTCCGTTCCACACAAACTGGGGGCTGAACTGGCGCCGCTCATCCGTCATGTCCCAGGTTGGATGCTCCTTCTTCTCGTAGAAAGACTTAGCGTAATAGCCGGTAGCCCATCCAACACAACTCGAGTAACTGCCCTGATTCTTTACCGGCGGGAGGCTGGCCGAAAGATCGATGGATGCCGCGAGTGGAATGCTGTCCAGCCCGTATGAGCGCCTGTCTATCCGTCGCGAAAGATCGGGCTTCGAGAGCTTCATGCCAAGACCGTGCCCGCTTGCGCCACCCGCGGCACGGGGCGGCTGCGGCGTGGAGAACGACGGCGCGACAAAAGCCAGTGTGAGCAGAAACGCCAGAAACGCTCCCGCACATATCCTTGGTGCCCCATTCCATAAATACTCGCAAGCGAGCTCTCGATACGTTACCGTATTTATGGAAAGGGGCACTTGGTTTACACATGTCGTTTCCTTTCCCACCGCGCGTCCGCTCAAAGTATCAATCGGCGCTCGAGCGGTTGAACTAAATCAGGCTTCTTTCTAGCGTTCTTTGCGGAGCGCCCTGGCGACGACCTTTCCAACGATCTCGAACGGCAGCGGCATGATCGGCTTGAGCGCGTAGATCGGCCGCATGGCGAGAGGCATGATCATTTTCTTGTTCTTACGAATGCCCTTGACTATCAGCCTGCTCATCGCCTCCGGCTTCATGGCGGTGGCAAGAATGAACTTCATTCCGAGCCGCACCAGTAGCCCGCCGGTTATGGAATCGTAAAACGAGGTGCGGACAACTCCAGGATAGACACAGGACACGCTCACGCCGCTCGAATAAAGCTCGTACCGCAGCGCCTCGCTGTAACCATCAACGGCGAACTTGGTGGTTGCGTAAGCGCCCCAGCTCGGCACCGCAAAGAAAGCCTGGCCGCTCGAGATGTTAACGATATGGCCCGATTTTCTCCTTATCATCTCAGGCGCGAACGCGCCTACCATGTAGATGATGGACCAGAGATTGATGTCTAACAGTTTCTTCCACTCATCGATTGTAGTGTCCACAATGTGCGCCATGTGTGCGACGCCCGCGTTGTTGACAAGGATGTCCACCGCGCCGTAGTGGGCCTTGACAGTGTCCGCCATGCTATTGATCTGGTCGAAATCAGTAACGTCCACGCAGAAAGTCTGACACTCGACGCCCAGCGCCTCTACTTCCCTGGCGACAGTTCCTATCGCCTCGCCGCTTATGTCCACCAGTATCAGATTCGCGCCGGCGCGCGCGAGCTCGAGCGAGGTTGTGCGTCCCATGCCGCCGCCCGCGCCGGTCACCAACGCCCACTTCCCCGTGAAGTCATCCTGCTTCATTTCATTCCCTTCGTTCTCCCCAACGCTCATCGACACAACCCAC